>JANNUM010000297.1:0-5742 GCA_031395235.1 Chloroflexota bacterium | reverse complement strand
CACCGACGCGTTGCGCCGGAGGAGCGGGCGCGGCTCGGCATCAACGAGGGGACGCTGCGTTTTTCGGTGGGGATCGAAGACGCCGACGACATCGTCGCGGACTTGGACGGAGCGCTCGCCGCCGTCTAGCGACAAGGCTGTTCCAGCAGGCGGGAGCAACCTCTGCGACGAGACCGCCCCCGACCCTGACGAAGGTTCAGCTAGCGTCGCAGCGGGTGAACCCGCCCAGGTGATCTGTCTTGGCGCTCACAGGAACCCCTGACCCCGTGATCTGTTTCATCATTTCGAAGACTCGGCCGCTCGGCGTTCCGTAGACCTCGATGCGGCCTTCCTTCTGCTCCAGGAACTCGAACGCGTCAGCGATCTTGGTCTGCCCGAGCAGTAGCATGTGTGACTCCATGGAAGCCGCGTCGGGATGGACCTGGACGCCACTCGCCTCGGTGCCGTCCTCGTTAGCGTAGATGTTGAAGGCGATCAGACGGGGCTCGTTCGCCTCGACGGCCTCCACCAGCGCCTTGATGTACCTCTTGAAGTCCTCGAGCTTGCCCTCCTTGATTCGGTAGGCCGGTCTTTTTTGGGATGCTCCGCTTACCCCGAGGAGGCTGTCAAAGCTAGCTCGCCCGTGCTAGGTCGCCCTAGCCGTCAGCGCTCCCGCCTCAAGTAGTCGAGGATCTCCGCCATGACGCGGCAGTCGACCTCGTTGTAGCGCGCGATCTCGGCCATGACCTCGGTCGCGCCGAGCGCGACGCCCTTTCGCTTCGCCTCGACCGCGGCGTTCCATGCACCCGCCATCGCGCCCGCGCCGTCCGCGAGACCGTCGCCCCAGTGCGTCTGGATGTGACCGAGCGCGTGCAGCGACCGCGCGATCGGCTTGAGCGAGAACGAGAACGCGCCGCGCACGACGAGCGGCTCGGCCTGCACGACCTCGTGCAGCAGATCGAACCACGCGAGCACGGGCCAGTCACGATCGGGATGGCGCACTCGCGCGTTGTCGTACGCGCGCTCGAAGTTGCTCGTCTCGGCCGGGGACCAGTGCACCAGGCGCGCGGCACCGACGTCGCAGCCGGCCTCCGCGGCGATGGCGTGCAGGTGCTCGAGCCAGCCGTCGATCATCCGCGCCTCCGCGGCGAGGGACAGCTCGTCGACCGTGAACTGGCGGAAGCGCCACTGCGCGCCCTGGTACGTGCCGCAGCCGATCTGGAAGATCAGCGACTGGCCGCCCTTGCGCGGGAACGCGGCGAAGTCGTCCCCCAGGTCTGGCAGGAACTCGAAGTCGACGAACGTTTCGACCGGCGCGCGCTGCCGCCACACCTGAGTTGAGTTGACCATGCGCTCCGGCCGCACCGTTTCGCCGCCGGGCCGGTTCACCGCGAGCACCGCGTCGATGATCGCCGCTTCTTTCTCGCTGCTGATCCCGAGGAGCTGCGACGACACGCGGGGATCGTCCCAGCGCGTCACGCCCGCGCCGTGCGCACGCGCGCGATGCGTGGCGTTGACCCGGGGGAGCAGCGTGAGGTCGGCGAGCGCGGCGCCGATCTGCGCCTTCGCGTCGTGCCACGGCCCGTCCTGGTCCGCCTTCATGTTCGGCCAGAGCTCCGGCACCGACGGCAGCGGGAGGACGCGCCACTCCGCGCCCTCGGTGCGCAGGCGACGGATCCACGCGGCGGCCTGCTGCACCGCGTCGCGCAGATCCGTGCCGCGGCCGCGCACGAACGTGTCGTGCGGAATGCGTGCGAGGCGTTCCCAGCAGCTATCGCCGCGCTCGTCGCCCTGCTTCCACGCGCGGCCGGCGACATAAGACGCCGGTGGCGTGTAGCCCTGCATCCGTCCGAGGGCCTCGTTGTAGACCCAGGCTTGCGCCAGCGTGTCGAGATCGCTCGGTGACGTGGAGAGCCCGCCGGTCTTGAGCAGATCGAGCGTCTTGAATTTCACGTCGACGACGCGGTAATGCCGCCCGTGCGAGAGACCGATCGCCGCAAGCTCGAGCGGATCGCCCACGAACGCGCTGGGGCAGAGCTGGCCGAGCACGTCAGAGCGCACGAGCAGGTCCACGACGCCGAACATCCGCAGCTGCGGGTCGCGGAGGACACCGGAGGCGATGATCGGCACGCCGGCCTCCAGCGCGTCTTGCGTCGCGTTCGCGGCCGCAAGACCCCTTGCTTCATCGGGCCGGTGCGTGATACGGAGGACCTGCCAGCGCTGAGCGAGGTCGGCGAGGACCGCCTTCTCGAACGCGCGTCCCTGTCGCATCAGAAAGCGCCCGAGATCGAACGTCTCGTCGTACCCCGCGAGCTGATCGTCGCGCGCGAAACCGTGGACCTTCGGGTATTCGTCTAGCCAGTCGAGCAGCAGATCGTTCCTGCACCAGTTGCGCGTCTCGCCGGCGGCGACCCAGTCGAGCCAGTCGAGGTCGGTCCGCGGATCGCACGGCAGACCGTCGTCGCGCAGCACGATGGCGTCGCGGCCGATCGGGATCGCTAAGCCTCCAACACGTCGATGAGGCCGCGCAGGTCTTCTTCCACGCGGATGGCCTTTCCGTCAGAGGGTGGCGGCACGCGTCCGCGGTTCGCCCAGTACACGTCCATACCCGCGCGCGAGGCGCCTCCGACGTCGTGCGCCGACCCGGCGACGAACAGCACGCGCTTGCCCCGCAGGCCGAGCGCGTCGAGCGCCGCGCCGTACGGACGCGGATCGGGCTTGTACGCACCGGCGCGCTCCGCGGTCATCACGAGGTCGAACGTACCCGCGCGCGCCGCCGCCAGCGCGCCGAGGCGCTCGGAGCAGTTCGTGACGATGAAGCGCGTGTACGCGCCGAGGCGCGGAAGGATGCCGGGCACGTCGGGCCACGGCGCGGACTCACCCCAGCGTCGCACCAGCTCGTCGCCTTTCGTTCGTTCGACGCCGGCGACGCCCGCGGCATCGCGAACGATGTCTTCGAACGGGCGGTACGGCTTCCCGCGCAGCAACGACTGCGACGCCGCGTGCCAGCGCATGCCGAGATCGCGTCCACCCGCGACATCCGCGAACAGCGACCACGAATCGAGCAGCGCGGTGAGGAGGTCGAAGCCGACGGCGGTGTATCGCATCTCACGCCTAGTATCCGCGCGCATGCCCGACGTCCGCAGCCAGTGGCACCATTCCAAGACCGAACCCTCCGCTCGTGGCGGAATGGTCACCGCCGAGCATCACCTCGCGGCGGAGGCGGGCGTCGAGATGCTGCGCGACGGTGGCAACGCCGTCGATGCGGCAGTCGCGGCCGCGTTCACCATGGGTGTCGTTGAGCCATTCACGAGTGGCATCGGCGGGATCGCCGGTCTCGTCATACGCCGCGCGGATGGCATGGTCGCGTCCGTCGAAGGCGGGACTCGCGCGCCGTTGGCCGCGCGCGCCGACATGTTCGAGCTCGCCGGCGGTGGCGCACGCGCGGGGATGTACCTGTGGCCGGCGGTGAAGGACGGCGCGAACATCGACGGCGCGACCTCCGTCAGTGTTCCCGGTCAAGCGGCGGCGCTCTCCCTCGCCCTCGAGCGCTATGGATCGTTACCGCGCGCGCGTGTGATGGAGCCGGCGATCCGGCTCGCGCGCGATGGCTTTGAGATCGACTGGTATGTTGCGCTGTCGTTCGCGATGTACGCCGAGCGCCTCTGGAAGGCCGGCGACGCGAGACGCATCTTCTTCCGGCCGAGCGGTGCGCCGCTCCGTCCGCCGATCGGCACGGAGCCGTCGGACCGCGTCGTTCAGACCGATCTCGCCCGTACGCTCGAAGCCGTCGCACGCGATGGTCCGGGCGTGCTCTATCGCGGCGAGATCGCCGAGGCGATCGTGGCCGATGTGCGCGCGAACGGCGGCGTGCTGGGCAAGGACGATCTGGCGAAGTACGAGGCGCGCGTCGGGAAGCCGCTCCAGACGATGTACCACGGTCATCGCGTGATCACGCTCGACGGTCTCTCGGGCGGGCCGACCGTCGCGCGGGCCCTGACGGTGCTCGACGCGTTCCCCGTTGGCGCGAAGGAGCCTGGCGGTGTCGATCATCTGCATCTGGTCGCCGAGGCGCTGCGGGCGTCATTTCTCCACCGCTTCTCGCAGCTGGCCGACCACACGACACACCTGAACGCGATCGACAAGGATCGGACGATGGTGTCGCTCACACAGACGCTCGGCCAGGGCTTCGGGTCAGGATTCGTGCCGAAGGGGACGGGCGTCGTCCTGGTCGACGGCATGACCTGGTTCGATCCGGTGCCAGGGAACCCGAACTCGATCGCGCCCGGCAAGCGCGTGCTTTGGGCGGGCGCGCCGACGCTCATCGCACTTGGCGACGCGCCGCTGCTCGCGGTCGGGGCGCCAGGCGGCCGCAAGATCATCAGCGCCGTAACGCAGGCGATCGTGAACGTCGTCGACTTCGGCGACGGACCGCAGGACGCCGTGAACCGCCCGCGCGTGCACGACGAGGGCGAGGGGCTGTTGGTGGATTCGCGGCTCCCTGAGGACGTGCGCGCCGGCCTCGCCGCGCTCGGACATCAGATCGACGTGAAGGAAGAGACGCTCATGTCCGCCTGGTTCGCGCGTCCCAACGCGATCCTCGTCGACCCGAAGACCGGCGAGCTCCGAGGTGGGGTCGACCAGAACAAGCCCGCGGTCGCCATCGGGCTAGGCTAGGTCCAGGGTGGCACGTTTCATCGTCGAAGGCGGCACGCCGCTGCGCGGAGAGATCCGTCCGGCCGGCAACAAGAACGCCGCGCTGCCGCTGATCGCGGCAAGCCTCCTCACCGACGAGCCGGTGACCCTTCACAACGTGCCGCGCATCCGCGATGTCCGCGGCATGGTCGACATCGTGAGCGCGCTCGGCGCGAAGGTCGAGGAGCTCGATCCGACCACCGTCCGCATCACGGCCGCCGGGCTGCGGACCACCGAGGTCCCGCAGGCGCTCGCGGGCGAGATCCGCACCTCGCTGCTCTTTGCGGGCCCGCTGCTCGCGCGCCACAAGAAGGTCAAGCTCGGGCTTCCAGGCGGTGACGTCATCGGGCGGCGCCGCAACGACACGCACTTCCTCGCGCTCAAGGCGCTCGGCGCCGAGCTCGACCTGAGTGCGTCGGGGTACGGCCTCCACACCGCGGGGTTGAAGGGCACCGAGATCCTCCTCGACGAGCCGTCCGTGACCGCAACCGAGAACGCGCTCATGGCAGCGGTCCTCGCGCCGGGCCGGACCGTCATCCGGAACGCCGCGAGCGAGCCGCACGTGCAGGAGCTCGGCGCGGCTCTCATGCGCATGGGCGCGCGAATGGTCGGGATCGGGACGAACACGATCACGATCGATGGGGCCGAGCGGCTCAAGGGTGTCGAGCACACGATCTCGAGCGATCACATGGAAGTGGGCTCGCTCATCGCGGCCGCTGCGATGACACACGGAGAGGTGACGATCAAGAACGCGGTCCCTCAGCACATGCGAATGACGCGACTGGTGTTCCAGCGGCTAGGTGTCGCGACGGAAGTTCGTGGCGAGGACATCCACGTACCGGCCAAGGAGCACTACGTGGTGGAGCCCGACATCGGCGGCGCGATCCCGCACATCAAGCCGCAGATCTGGCCGGGCTTTCCATCCGATCTGACGAGCATCGCTACGGCCATGGCCACGCAGGCCGAGGGCACGGTGCTGATCCACGAGTGGATGTTCGAGACGCGCATGTTCTGGGTCGATGCGCTCGAGCGGATGGGCGCGCGTCTCGTGCTCGCCGACCCGCACCG
>JANNUM010000287.1:0-3374 GCA_031395235.1 Chloroflexota bacterium | reverse complement strand
CCTATTCGTTCCTCGATCCGAGAGTGACGTATGAGTGAGAAGGCTCTCGGCGCCCCGCCGATGCCGGGGGTCATGCCACTGACGCAGCCCACGCTCGCCACGCGGCGGATCCGGCTCGGCCCCACGCTTCTCACGGGCCTCGTGCTGCTCGGGCTCGTCGTCTTCGTCGCCATCGCCGCGCCGCTGCTCACGCCCTATGACCCGCTCGAGCAGCGGTTCACCGAGGCGTTCTTGCCGCCATTCAGCGCGGGTCACATCCTCGGGACCGACAACTTCGGGCGCGACATCTGGAGCCGGATCGCCTACAGCACGCGGCTCGACCTGGAGATCGGCCTGCTCTCGGTCTTGTTCCCGTTCCTGTTCGGCAGCCTGATGGGCATCGCGACCGGCTATCTGGGCGGAAAGCTGGACACGCTCCTGATGCGCGTCGTGGATGTGCTGATGGCGTTCCCATTCCTGATCCTGGTGATCGCGATCATGAGCATCCTGGGACCCGGGCTGACCAACCTCTATATCGCGGTCGGTGTGGTCGGCTGGATCCCGTACACGCGCATCACCCGCGGGGAAACGCTCGCGACGCGTAATTTGGAGTACGTGCTGGCGGCCCGGACGATCGGCTGCTCGTCGGCGCGCATCATGCTTCGCCACATCCTGCCGAACGTGATCGGCCCTGCGCTGATCTACGTCTTCTCGGGTATGGTGCTGGCGATCCTCACGGGGGCAACTCTGAGCTTCCTCGGGCTCGGCCCGCAGCCGCCCACGCCCGAATGGGGCGCGATGATCGCTGAGGGGCGCCAGTTCCTGTTGCTCGCTTGGTGGATGACCACGCTGCCGGGGCTGGCGCTGCTAGTCGTCGGTGTCGCGCTCAGTTTGATCGGCGACGGACTCGCGGAAAACCGCGGAGGAGGCTGACCGACCATCAAATTACTGATCTGGGGCGCCGGCGCGATCGGCGGAACGATCGGTGCGCATCTCGCCCGCGCAGGGCATGACATCACGTTCGTTGATCGGGCGGAGGAGCACGTCGCCGCAATTAACAAGGCGGGGCTCCGTATCGAGGGGCCCCTGGCGCGGTTCATCTCCCGGATACCCTCCTTTACTCCCGACGAGCTGAGCGGCGAGTTCGAACAGGTCGTCCTTGCCGTGAAGGCGCAGGACACCGAATCGGCCACGCGCGCGCTCGCGCGGCACTTGAGCCCAGACGGGTACGTTGTATCGGCGCAGAACGGGTTGAACGAACTGATCATCAAGTCGATCGTCGGCGACGCGCGCACGATGGGCTGCTTCGTCAACTTCGGAGCGGACTACGTCGAGCCGGGTGTGATCCAGTACGCCGGGCGCGGCGCGGTCGTGCTCGGCGAGATCGACGGGCGCGTGACGCCGCGCGTCGGGAAGCTGCACCGCGCTTTCCTGGACTTCGACGACCGCGCCGTCGTGACGACGAACATCTGGGGCTACCTCTGGGGCAAGCTCGCGTATGGGGCGCAGCTGTTCGCTACCGCGCTGACCAATGACTCCATAGCGGATGCGCTGGCCGATCCGAAGTACCGCGACGTGTATGTGGAGATCGCGCGCGAGGTGCTGCGGGTGGCTCAGGCGCGCCGCATCACGCCCGAGGGGTTCAACGGCTTCGACCCGCGCGCGTTCGCGCCGGACGCCGGCCGCGCGGTGGCCGAACGCTCGCTGGACGAGATGGTGGCCTTCAACCGCAAGTCGGCCAAGACCCATAGCGGCATCTGGCGCGACATCGCCGTGCGCAAGCGCCGCACCGAGGCAGATGCGCAGCTCGGCCCGATCGTCGCGCTCGGCGTGGAAGTGGGCGTCCCGGCTCCTCTCACCTCGCGCTTGATCGAGTTGATCCACGACGTCGAAGATCGCCGGCGCCAGCAAAGCCACGAGACGCTCGACCTGCTCAAAGCCGCGCTGCCGAAATGATCCCGCTCGATTACATCTCCGCGCACCACGACCGCAGCCTTCAGGAGCTGATCGAGTTCGCTCGCATCCCCAGCGTGAGCACCGACCCACAGCATCGGGGAGACGTCGCGCGCGCCGCCGAATGGGTCGCCGCGCAACTGCGGCAGGCCGGCTCCATCGACGTCCGCAGCATGCCCACGCGCGGCCACCCGGTCATCTACGGCGAGTGGATGGGCGCGTCGAACGCACCGACGCTGCTGGTCTACGGCCACTACGACGTGCAGCCGGCCGATCCCCTCGACAAGTGGCTGAGCGATCCGTTCGAGCCACAGCTGCGCCAAGGCCGCTTGTACGGGCGCGGCGTGTCCGACAACAAAGGACCAATGTTGATCCCGCTCAAGGTCGCGCAGGCCTTCTTCGCCACGCGGGGCGCGCTACCGCTCAACGTGAAGTTCATCTTTGAGGGCGAGGAGGAGATCGGGAGTCCGAACCTCGAGCCGTTCCTCGCCGCGAACTCGCGACTGCTCCAAGCGGACTGCGTTCTGTCAGCCGACGGCGCGATGTGGCGAAGTGACGAACCCTCCATCACGATCGCCAGTCGCGGTGTGGTCGGGTTGGAATTCAGCATCAAGGGTGCGAGCAGGAACCTGCACTCGGGGCGCTACGGCGGCTCGGTCGCGAACGCGCTGCACGCCATGGCCGAGCTGGTCGCGAGCCTGCATTCACCGGACGGCCGCGTCGCGATCGAGGGGTTCTACGACGACGTGGCCGCGCTCTCGGAGGAGGAACGACGCGCCATCGCCGAGCTGCCGTTCGATGAGGCGCGTTTTCTTGCAGAGGTGGGCGTGCCCTCGCCATTCGGCGAACCCGGCTTCAGCACGCTGGAACGACAGTGGATACGCCCGACGCTTGAAGTGAACGGTATGTGGGGCGGCTACCAGGGGCAGGGCAGCCAGACGGTCACCCCGAACGAAGCGCACGCGAAGCTCACTTGCCGCCTCGTGCCCGATCAGCACCCGGACCAGGTCCGCGCCGTGGTCGTCCGGCACCTTGAAACGCACGTGCCGGCCGGCGTCAGTCTGTCCGTCCACGGCGATCGGCACGCCGCGCTGCCGTACCGCATCTCGTCAGAACATCCCGGCCTTAAGACCGCGCAGCGCGTGCTCGAGCAGGTCTACGGAAAGGAGGCGCTTTGCGTGCGCATGGGCTCGACGCTGCAGGTGAGCGAGCTCTTCAAACGGCTACTCGGCATCGACACCGTGTTCTTCTCGTTCTCGACCGCCGACGAGGACTTCCACTCGCCGAACGAGTTCTTCCGCGTACATCGCCTGCACGAGGGTCTAGAGGCGTGGACCCGGTACTGGGAGAGCTACGCAAAACGATCAGAACAGTGAACGCCCACCGTCGATCGAGAGCACCTGTCCCGTGATCCACGAGGCTCTGGCGGAGACAAAGAACCG
>JANNUM010000255.1:0-15509 GCA_031395235.1 Chloroflexota bacterium | reverse complement strand
AGGGTCTCGAGGACGAACGCCGGCTCGTTCCGCTCGCCGCGGCGCGCCTGCGGCGCGAGATACGGAGCGTCGGTCTCGACCAGGATGCGGTCCGAGGACGCGCGAGCCGCCGCCCGGCGCAGCGCGTCGTTCTTCGGATACGTCACGGTGCCGGCGAACGACACCGCGAAGCCGCGACGCATCCACTCGTCCACCTCGTCGGGACCCTCGCTGAAGCAGTGCACCATGCCGCGCGCGCCCCCGGCGCGATCGACGATCTCGCGCGCGAGCGGACCGGCCTCGCGTACGTGCACAACGACCGGCAGCCCGAGACCGTTCGCGAGCGCGAGCTGCGCGAGGAACGCGGACTCCTGCGCCTCGCGCGGGGCGCTGCGGCCCGAGAGATCGATGCCGATCTCGCCGATCGCGACGACGTGCTCGTCGCGCGCCAGACGATTCACCATGCCCGATACGGCATCACTCCATGACTCGGCGCGGTGCGGATGCACGCCGACCGCGACGCGCACCGCGGAGTAGCGGCGCGCGATGAGCACGGTGCGCTCGCTCGACGCGAGATCCTCAGCGCACGACAGCACGCGCTCGATGCCCGCGGCCGACGCGCGCGCGAGGACCGCGTCGAGGTCGTCGGTGAAGCGGCGGTCGTCGAGATGCGCGTGTGCGTCGATCACGCGCGGCCGGTCAGGCGGTCTTCGCTCGGTCGAGCCGCGGGAAGAGGGACGGCGCGGGGCGGATCTGCTTCCCGGGCTGCAGCAGGCCCCAGCGCGCGACGGCCTCCCACCGCGCGGTTGCTGGCGACTCGACGCCGATCACCTCGGCGATACGGGGGCCGATCGTCGGCATGTACGGGAACAGGAGGTAGGCGACGAGTCGCACGGCCTCCAGCCCGGCGTAGAGCGCGGCCTCGACCTCCGCCTTGCGGGCTGGCTCCTTCGCAGCCTGCCACGGCTGCGTGCGCTGGAAGTGCTTGTTCGCCTCCTCGACCACGCTGAAGATCGCGGCGAGCGCCTCCGAGAAGTCCAGTCGCGCCGCGGACTCGTCGTGCGTCGCCAAGGCGCGCTCGGCGGTCTCGCGCAGCGCCTTTTCCGACGGACCACCCGGCCCCGGCAGTGGGACACGACCGTCGCAGTAGAGCTCGACCATCTTGGTCGCGCGGGAGACGAGGTTTCCGAGTCCGTTCGCGAGATCCGCGTTGAAGCGCAGGTCGAGTATCTCCGGTGAGATCGGCGAATCCTTCGCGAACGGAGCCTCACGAAGCAGCAGGTAGCGCAGCGCGTCGCTCCCCCACTCGTTGGCGGCGGCGATGGGGTCGATCATGTTGCCGCTCGAGCGCGAGAGACGGCCCTGTCCCGCGTACTCGAGGAAGCCGTGCGCGTAGACCTGCCGCGGCAGCTCCACGCCGGCGGCCATGAGCATCGCCGGCCAGTACACGCAATGGAAACGCGTGATGTCCTTGCCGATCACGTGGACGTCGCACGGCCACCACTGCTTGAACTTCTGCTCGTCGGTGCCGAAGCCGGCTCCGGTCACGTAGTTGATGAGCGCATCGAACCACACGTAGACGGTGTGGCCCGGCTTGTCCGGGAACGGGATGCCCCAGGTGAGATTGCGCCGCGACACGCTGACGTCGCGCAGGCCGCGTTCGAGCCAACCGAGGACCTCGTTGCGCCTGATCTCGGGCACGCAGAAGTCGGGACGCCCGCGGTACAGATCCTTGAGACGCTGCTCGTACTTGCTCAGCCGGAAGAAGTAGTTCTCTTCTTTCAGGCGCTGGATCTCGCGGGTCGGATGGATCGGGCAGTGCCCGTCAACGAGATCGCTTTCCTCGTAGAAGGCCTCGCAGCCGGTGCAATACCAGCCCTCGTACGTGGCGAGGTACACGTCGTCGTTCGCGATCCAGCGCCGCACGAATTCCTGCACGCCCGCGATGTGATCGGGGTCGGTCGTGCGGATGAAGCGGTCGTACGAGATGTTCCAGAGGTCGGCCATCTGCCGGAACTCGGCGGTGTACTTGTCGACGAGCTCGCGTGTCTCGATACCCTGCGCTTTCGCGGCCTGCTCGTTGCGCGTCGCGTTCTCATCCGTGCCCGTGAGAAAGAACACGTCGTCACCACGCTGACGGCGGAAACGCGCAAGCGCATCCGCGCCGGCGAACTCGTAGCCGTGGTGGAGTCCGGGCCGGGCGTTGACGTAGGCGATGGCGGTCGTGACGTAGAACTTCATGGGAATTTGCTCGGTATTCTAGGTCGACATGCCCCTCGTCGATCCGCGTTGAGTCACGCTCCCGTCGCGGTGCTTGCGCGCGTGGTGACGCTCGCGCTCCTCCTCGCGTCGTGCGGGCCAGCGCCCGTTGTCGCATCGCCGACGCCCCGCGTGTCGCCCAGCCCGTCGCCGTCGTCGGCAGTGGCCGTCCCCGGAACAGCCGTGTTCGACGGCGCGCGTGCGCGGGAGCACATCGCGTATCTCGCCGATCCGGCGCGCGGCGGCCGGTACAGCGGCTCGCCCGGCTACCTCGACGCGGCCCAGTACGTCGCGGACCAGTTGAAGGCCATCGGCCTCGAGACGCTTGGAGACGGCGGAACGTATTTCCAGCGCTTCCCGATGCCGATCGTTGATCTCAGCGCGACGCCCGAGCTCACGCGCACCGGCGCGAACGCGAAGTCATGGAAGCACCGCGTCGACTTCACCGAGACCGTCGGTGGACGGTCCGGCAACGGCGCGGTCGAGGCGCGAGTCGTCGTCGTTGGCGGAGCTGCGAAAGGCAGCGGCCAGGATGACTTCGCGGGCGTGACCACGCGCGATCGGATCGCGCTCGTCACCGGTCCGACGGCCGGCGCCGCGGTCGAGACGTCGTTCGCCGAGGGCGCGATAGGCGTCCTGGTGGTCGGCGACACCTCGATCCGCTACTCGTACATCCCGCGCTTCTTCGCTGCGACGATCCCCGTGCTGGCCATCACCGAGAGCGCCGCCAACGAGCTGCTCGCGCCCGCAGCGAAGACCGTCGCAGAGGTGCAGAGCGCCGTGCGGGCGCGGCGGTCGAACCCCACCGCGCCGTCACCGGCGTTCGAGACGGACATCACCGTGCGCATGACGCTCCCACTCACGCCGGTGCGCGAGGTAGAAGGCGTGAACGTCGTCGGTCTGCTGCGCGGGACCGATCCGGATCTGTCGAAGCGCGCGGTCCTCGTTGGCGGCCACCTCGACGGCGTCGGCACCGATCCCGACGGGACCGTCTTCCCCGGAGCGAACGACAACGCCTCCGGGCCCGCCGTCACGATCGAGGTCGCGCGCGCGCTCGCTGCGAAACGCACCGAGCTGAAACGCTCGATCGTCTTCGTGGCGTTCGCGGGAGAGGAGGAGGGGCTGCTCGGCTCGGAGGCCTACGCCACTCGGATGGGCGTGTCACCGGGGCGCGTCGAGAGCCTCGTCGCGTATCTCAACCTCGACGTCATCGGCTGCTGCGGCAACACGCTCGAGGCATCTGACGAGAGTGCCGCCCTGGTCGATTGGATCCGCGCCGCGGCCCGGCGCCTCGGGATCCCCTTCCAAACGATCCGCGGCGGCGGCAGCGATCAGACGACCTTCGCCAAGCGCGGCGTGCCGTCGGCGCTGATCCTCTGGAGCGACAGCATCCTGCACACGCCGCGCGACACGATCGCGCTCATCGAAGTGTCCCGGCTGCAGAAAGCGGGCGATGTCGTGACAGCGGTCGCGCTTGACCTCGGACGCGGCCTCGGGCCGTGACGAGGCGCGGCTGCTTGACGCGGTACGACTGATAGTCATACTGAGGGAATGACCAAGAAGACCGCGATAAGCCTGCCCGATGACCTCTTCCGCGATATCGAGCGGGCCCGCAAGCGGTCGAAGCAGGACCGGAGCACCTGGCTTCAGGAAGCCGCGGCCGATTACCTAAAGCGAAAGACGATGCAAGAGAAGATCGACGCCTACTTCGATGGGTACCGGCGCATCCCCGACGGAGACGACCCCGACTTCATCGCGATGGAGAAGATGGGCATCGAGGACGCGGCCTCAGATGAGGAGTGGCCGGAGGCGCCCGACGATGCCCAGGGGGACTGAGCACGGCGAGATCTGGTGGGCAGCTGCCGACAAGAGGCGTCCCGTTGTGGTGGTGTCGCGCGACGACTCGCGAGGGGCACGAACCCTGACCACCGTGGCGTCGATCACACGAACTGCCCGAGGGCTCTCCTCCGAGGTCGAGCTCGATGAACGGGATGGCCTGCCACAACCGTGCGTGGTGAACTGCGACGAACTGACAACGATCGCGAAGGCGCGACTCATCCGTCGCGTCGGGCGTCTGTCGGCAGTCAAGCTGATGGAACTCGATGAGGCCTTGAAGTTCGCGCTTCAGCTCGACTGAATCAGGCGACGATCGCCAGAGCGTCACGGATCGCAATCGCCCGGGGACCCCGGGCCTCGTACCGGGCCAGCCAAAGGCGGGCCCGACCAAATGTCCAAGCGTCCACAGGAGAGATCGGCGCGCACGGCATCGCCCTTCCACGAGGTACTGCCGTCCGGGTGAGTGGTTCGGATCACGTCTCCCGCCTGGACCGCCATCGACGCCAACACTCGGCCGCTAGCCGCACGCGCTTCTACCTTCCACGGGAGCGATGGCAATCGGCTCGGACTGATCTTTTCTACGGCGCCGGGACTGACGCTCGTGATCGCTGTCCCGTTGACGGCGAGCGTGATCACCAGCGTCGTGCCGTTCGAGATCTCGAGGTCAGCGGGAGTCGCTGGGTTCGGTCCAAGGCCCGAACATGCGGCTGAGATCAGCGACGCGGTCGCGGCGAGACGTAAGAAGACCCCCACGCTCCGATCGCTAGGCCACGATCGCGGCGGCGCGCTCGGAGATCGTCGCGGCGACCTGAGCGCGGAGGTCCTCGGCCGGCTCATCGGTGCTCTCCACGTCCGCGAGTGCGTTGTAGATGTTCCGCAAGAGGCGGTGCGCCTCCGTTGACGGCTGGATCACCGCGAGCGTCTTGTCGAGCTGGATCGTGTGTTGGCGCATGTGCTCCTCGAAGCGATGCAACCGGAACCGGATCGGCTTCGGCCCGTCCCAGAACCACGCGGGCTGCTCCAGCTCTTCGTCGCTGACGTCGGCGAGCTCGCGCAGGACGCGCCGGTGTATCTCGAAGAACGAGTTGCGAGTGTCGTTGATCGTGCCGTCCACGGCGTCCTTCGGTGCCGCGTATCCCTTGCGGAACTCGGGCCACTCCTCCTCCGGCGGCTCGTCGTGCTTGCCAACGCGATGGTGCACCAGCGCGTAGCGGTTCACGGCGAGGAAGCCATGCTCGGTGCCGAGCATGTGCTTCAGCGTCTCCCGCAGCGGCCACTCGCCCGCCGCCGGCGTGCGGTCGAGGTCCTCGCTACGGACACCAGCGAGCGCGCCGCTCAGGTCACGGTAGGTCTGGTGGTATTGCGCGAGGATCCGCTCCGCCTGCGACGGCTCGGCGGTGCGGCGCGCAGCGATCCGCACCGCGAGCTCGCGAAGCTCGTGATGCGTCATGAGCAGCGCGAAGCGCAGCCCTTCCTCGTCATACTCGCGCCACTTCCACTCGCGGCCCATGTCCTCATCCGAAAGATGGACCGTCGCACGAACCAGCTCCTCGACCGCCTGCGTGACGGTCTTCGTCACAGCACCACGACCGGTACGCCCTCGATGGTCTCCTCGGCGATGTTGTCGACGACCTTGTGCAGGTGGCCGGTGGCCGCGAACGCCCGCAGCTGCCGGTCCGCACTCGTGCCCTCACGCACGATCGTCTGCAGGTACTCGACCTCCCGGCGCGAACCGAGCGCGTCCACCACGTCATCGACGAACTCGAGGAGCTCCACCGCGAGTTCGCGCATCGGCACCTCGATCTGCTTGCCGAAGTCGATGAGCTTCGCGTCCATCCCGCCACGCACGGCGCGCCACTTGTTCTCCTGGATGAGGCTCGGCGCGTACCGGCGGAAACCCTGATTGCGCTCGCGCAGTACCAGGAGCTTCGCGCAGATGGCCTGGGTCAGAGCGGCGATGCAGAGGGTCTCGTCGACCCGGGTGGCGGCGTCGCACACGCGGAACTCGATCGTCGGGAAGTTGGCGTGCGGGCGCAGATCCCACCAGATCTTCCTCCCGTCGTCGATGCATTTCGTCTTCACCAGGAGCTCGACGAAGTTCTCGTACTCGTCATAGGACGTGAACTCCGGCGGTACGCCGGTGCGGGGGAAGCGCTGCCAGATGATCTGCCGGTACGACTTGAGTCCGGTGACGCGTGTCAGCCAGAACGGGCTCGAGGTCGAGATCGCGAGCAGGTGCGGGAGGAAGTAGCGGGCTTCATTCATGACCTCGATGCGCAGCTCGCGGTCGGGGATACCGACGTGCACGTGCAAGCCGAAGATGAGCAGCTCGCGGATGACGTCCTGCAGCTCCTCTTCGAGGATCTTGTAGCGCTCGTGCTCGGTGACGTCCTGGTCCTGCCAGTGCGAGAACGGGTGCGTGCCGGCCGAGGCGATGCGCAGGCCCGCCGGCCGTACGAGCGCGGCGATCGTCCCGCGGAGCGTGACGATCTCCTCGCGGGCCTCGCTGATGTCGGCGCAGATCTTCGTGCCGGCCTCGACGACGGACTGCATCATTTCGCGCTTGATCTGATCGCCGTAGCGCCCTCCCGCCGCCGTGAGAAGGGTCTCGATGTGGCTCTTGAGCTGCCCCTGCCCGTCGACGATCTGGAATTCCTCCTCGATGCCGATCGTGAGGTGCGGCACGTCCCGGATCTTCATGCGGCGCCTTCGATGACATAGGTCGGCACGACGCTGCCCGCGCCCGCCGTGACGTTGAGCAGCGCGCTCGAGGAGAGACGCGTCAGCACGCCGCCGACGCGTCCCCAGAAGAGATACGGGTCGCAGTCGACGCTGAGATCGAGGAAGTGCACGCGGTCGAGCACCACCGGAAATGGCTCGCGCGGCACAGCCACCTTCTCCTGCACGACGAACGACGTCGTCAGCGCGCCGAGCAGCGCCTGCTCCCACTCCACGCGGTCCACGGTCCAGCCGAGCACGACGCCCTTGCCGCCGTACTCGTCGTTCGGCTTCAGCACGAGCCGCTCGCGGTTGCGCAGCACGAATTCGGTGAGGTCGATCACTTGCTCGCCATAGGTCGTGTGGCCTTCGCGCACCTTGCGCGTCCACGGCACGTGCTTCGCGATCGCACGACGCTGCGGCGGCGTGTACAGGTGCGCGTAATGGTCGTCCGAGAGCAGCGCGAGGCTCATCTTCTTGTGCAGCAGCTTCGCGCGCAGGCTGTTCACCACGGTGACGTCGCCCGCGAGGTACGCCTGCAGCAGCGGTCGCGCGACCTCCGGTTTCGCGAGCAGCTCCGACAACAGCACGCGCCGGTACACGACATCGATCGGGGTACCTTTCGCGCGGAGGCGGCCGCCACGGTAGGTGAGGTCCTCCGGCGCGCAGATCAGCGTCTTCACACCACGTTCGGTGAAGGCGCGCTGGAACATCTGGAATTCGGTCAGCGTCGGCAGGCCGGTCCAGTCGACGATCGCGATCGTGCCCACCTTCCGGCCGTGCGCGCGACTCATGGCCGTGAGCTGCTTGCTCGCCGCGCGGACGGGCCGCGCGCGATACCGCTTGCGGAACGGCCGCATCGCCGGAAGTCGTTCGAAGATCCGCACCAGCACGTCGTTGTACGCCATGCCGGCCGGTGACTCGGCGTTGTACTCGACGTAGCGGATCACACCATCGGACACGAAGCCGTCGAGCCGCGACGAGGGCGACGCGGCCGTGAAGCCGGGGTCAGCGAGCGCGAGGCGGTCCTCCTCCGGAGAAAGGTCGAGCTCGCGGCGCAGCTCCTCGTCGCGCAACAGCGCGCGCTCCAGGCGACCGAGGGCGCCGTACAGCGCCTCGGATGCCGTCGCGTTCGCGGCGTACTGCCGCTTCGTGACCAGGTTCGGCCGCAATGAAACGCACAGCGGACGGTCGCCCCACATCGCGCCGCCGTCGCGCTGACCCTGCGCGAGGGTCTCCGCGCACGCGACCGCCATACCGGGATCCGCGAGCAGAGCGTTCCACGCCACGACGTAGGCCGGCTCCTTCGTCACGACCGGACGTGCCGCCACCAGCGGTGCTCACCCTTCCACGGCGGCGTTGCCGCACCCGTCGCGTACGAGATGACGAGGTCGCTCATCTTCTCCAGCACCCAGTTGAAGTTGTCCTCCTTGATGGAGAACGAGTCGAAGTCAGGCGCGGGGTTCAGAAAGTCGATCGCGTAGAGCGTCCCGTCACGCACCGCGAACTCGACGGTATCCATGTCGTAGCCGAGCGCGTCCACGAGGAGGCCGGCGTCGTGCACGGCGCGGTCGAGCAGCTCGCCCTCCACCGGACGGCTGATCACGTAGCGGTCGGCGAACGGCGCGGTGGGGTCGTAGCGGATCGGAAGGATGTTCTTGCGGCCGATGCAGATGCAGCGGACGTAGTCCTCCCACTTGATGAACTCCTGCAGGATCATCGTCTTCGGCCGGTGCCCGGGGCTGAGGCTGCCCGACTGGTCGTAGGCCCAGAGCAGATCCTGCTTGGAATCGACGCGATACACGTCCTTCCACCCGCCGCCGGTGTTCGGCTTGAGGATCGCGGGCAGGCCGACGTACGACAGGATGTCGTCCCAATCGAGCGGGTACCGCAGGTTCCGCAGCGATTGGTCGTTGATGTCGGAGATGTACGACTTGTTCGGCAGGACGACGGTCTTGGGCACCGCGACGCCGAGCATGCGCGCGAGGGTGCACTCGAAGAACTTCTCGTCGGCCTCCCACCAGAACGGATCGTTGACGACGACGGTGCCCATGAGCGCGGCGCTCTTGAGGTGGGCGCGGTAGTAGGGCACCTCGTGGCTGATGCGATCGACGATGACGCGATAACGCGGCACCTCGAGCTCGCGGGTGCCGCCGAGGACGGCGAGCTCCGCGGTGACGCCCTGCGCCGCGCCCTTACGGTTGACCGTCTCGATGAACGGCCCCGGGAAGGTGTTCTCGCGCCCGACCAGTAATCCGACGACTTTGCTCACAGGAACACGTCCACCATCTCCTTCCAATACGGCCAGTCATGCGCCCAGCCATCCCATACGTGCAAGCTCGCCGGCACGCCCTTGTCCTGGAGCGCCGCGGCCATGCGGCGTGATTCCTCGGCATTGGGGTCGTCGCGTCCCGTGGCGATGACGATCTCGGTCGTCCGCAGCGGCTCCAGGGAGCGCTCGTCGGTCAGGTTAGGGAGAAAGGTCAGCGGGTTCACGTAGTACGCCTCACCCTCGCGCGAGCCGCCCAGCCAGCGCGCCGCGTCGTACGCGCCGGAGAGACCGATCGCCTTGCGTGCGATGCCGGGACGGCGCGTGGCGAACGACAGCGCATGGAATGCACCGAACGACGCGCCGGCGACGATCAGGTGGTCGACCGGGTTCTCCTCGCGGATCGCGGTTAGGACCTCATCCACGAGGTAGCGCTCGTAGGCGACGTGCCGCGCGGCGCGCTCCTGCGGCGCCTTCTTCTTGTCGTAGAAGGACTCCGAATCGACGCTGTCGACGCACCAGAGCTGCAGCCAGCCGGCGTCGATGCGCGGCGCCAGGTGGGCGATCATCCCGAAGTCCTCCCACTGGTAGAAGCGGCCCATCGAGGTCGGGAAGATGAGCACCGGAGTGCCGCCCTCGCCGAAGACGAGCAGCTCCATGTCGCGCTTCAGCGCGGGACTGCCCCATTTGCGGTAGTCGCGCTTCAACGGATCGCTCCCCTTTTCGCCCCGTCGGAGAATAGTCGAGCGGCCTTCGCCGCTCTCGTCTGCTTGGCGGGTGCGCATTCGCGCCCGCCGCAGTAGCCGGGCTAGGCGCCTCTGGGAGCGAACACGATCGTCACTTCGCCTTTGGGCGGCTTGTCCGCGAAGCGCGCGGCGAGATCCGACGCCGTACCGCGCACGAGCTCCTCGTGCAGCTTGGTGAGCTCGCGCGCGACGACGACCGGGGCGTCCGGCGCGACAGCCGCGAGATCCGCGAGCAGATCGGCCACGCGGTACGGGCTCTCGTACAGCACGACCGTGCGCCCCTCGGCGATGAGGCGCTCGAGGAGCCGACGCCGTGGCCCGCTCTTCTTCTCAACGAAGCCGACGAACGTGAATTCGCGCGTGGGCAGACCCGATGCAACGAGCGCGGCGATGGCCGCTGCCGGGCCAGGCACCGCGACGACCTCGTGACCCCCGGCGACAGCCGCGCGCACCAGCTGCTCGCCCGGGTCGGACAGCGCCGGCGTGCCGGCGTCGGAGACGAGCGCGACATCCCAGCCGCGGTCGAGCTGGCCGATGAGCTCGGCGACCTTCCGCTTGTGGTTGAACTCGGTGTACGCGGTCAGGTGCTTCGCGCGGATGTCGTGCTTGCGCAGCAGGATCTGCGTATGACGTGTGTCCTCGCACGCGACCATGTGCGCCTCCTGAAGGATGCGCAGCGCGCGCTGCGAGACGTCCTCCAGGTTGCCGATCGGCGTCGCGACGAGGTACAGCTTGCCCATTACACGCTGTCCGCGGTCGGACGAAGGCTCTGCGCGATGAGGATCGCCGCGACCACGACCGCACCGCCGGCGATCTGCGGGAGCGCGAGCTGTTCACCCAGCACGAGGAACGCGACGACCGCGGCGACGACCGGCTCGATCGTGGCGGTGAGGCCGACGCGGGCGGCGGGGATGAGCTTCACTGCGGCGAGGGTGAGGCCGAACGGGATCACCGTCGCCACGACCAGCACGCCGACGAGAAGTGTCCAGATCTCGGGTGTGGTCGTGGTCCACGGAAGGCTCCAGAGCGGACGGAACACTGCCCACGCGAGGAGCGCGAAGCCGAATCCGTACACGAGGAGCGTCGGTGTGTCGTAGCGCTTCAGGATCCGCTCCGCCACCGAGAAGTACAGCGCGAAGATGCACGCGGACAGCACCGACAGCACGACGCCCGCGGTGTTGAGCTGGAAGAGCGCGGCATCGTACGCGCCGGCGGCGAAGAAACAGCCGACGAGCGCGAGCGCCGCCGCGAGCCAGAGCCGGCTGCCGACCTTTCGTCCCTGCAGCCGCGCCCAGATGAGCAACAGGACGGGCGCGGTGTACTGGATGACGACCGCGACGCCTACCGGGAGCCGCTGGATCGATTCGTAGTACGACCACTGCACGCCCGCGAGACCGACGATGCCGAAGAGAGCGAAGAGCGGCAGATCGGCGCGATGGACACGGAACGCGGCGGGCTTGATGACGGCGAACACAGCCGCGTAGACGAGGAAGCCGAACAAGATGCGCCACTCGGCGAGGAGTGACGGCGGCATGCCCGCGTTGAAGGCGGCCTTCGCGATGATGCCGCCGATGCCAAAGCAAGTCGCCGCCGTGAACGCGAGTCCATATCCAAGAGCAAGGCGGAGCGGCGGCGCTTCGACCACGGGCGCGGGGCCCGCCGAGGGCCCCCGCGCGCGAGGGGTCCCGCTCAGTCGGCTTCCCAGTCTCTGGGGTAAAGGAAATCGTGGCCGACAGTGCGCAGACTCAGTTTGGCGATGAGCGGCATCACGCGCTTGTAATGCGAGCGGCGGACCTTCTCGCGGATGTTGTTGACGAGTGGCGCGTCGAAGCCAGCGGCGATCAACTCGGATGGACGCAGGCGGCGATCGACGAGGTGATAAAGGACGAGGTCGGCCTGCGCGTAGGTGAATCCGAGCTCGCCTTCGTCGGTCTGGCCGGCCCAGAGATCCGCGGTCGGCGCCTTGCGCACGACGACCTCGGGCACGCCGAGATGCACCGACAGCTCGCGCAGCTGCGTCTTATAGAGATCGCCGACGGGATTGAGGTCGCAGGCCATGTCGCCGTGGCGCGTCCCGTAGCCGAGCAGCAGCTCGGTCTTGTTGCTCGTTCCGAGCACGAGACCGTCCGGCCAGGACCGGTCGTACTCGATCGATTTGCGCTCGCGCGCCATCTTGTTGCCGCGGCGAACACGATCGATCTCGCCCATCCGCCCGAGATAGGCGTCGACCTGCGGCGTGATGTCGAGCTCCTCGAGGGCCAGACCGAACGTCGTGGCGACGAGCCGCGCGTGCTCGCCCGATGCGGCGTCGGAGGTCCGGTACGGCAGGAAAAGAGCGGTGACGTTCTCGGGACCGAAGGCTTCCGCGGCGAGCGCCGCGACCGCGGCGCTGTCGACGCCGCCGGAAACGGCCACGACCACGCGCCGGTGACCGGACTTCCTCGACTCCTCGCGGAGGAACGCGACGAGCATCCGGCGGACCAGCGCCTCGTCGATGCGCAGCGGCGATGGATCGCCCGGATCCGGACGGATGGCGCCGATGCGCGCGGCAACGGTCACGAGCGCTCCACGGCAACGTCGGGTCGGCGCACGAGACCGGTACGGCGAGCGAGGTGGCTCTGCACGAGGTCGGGGCGTTCGTCGCGGATGAGCGGGTTGCGGTCGCGCTCGCGCGCCACGAGGTCGGTATCGATCTCCGCGACGAGCAGGTGCTCTTCGAACTCCGGCGCGCGCGCGACCACGGTGCCATCGGGCGCGACGACCTCGGAGCCGCCCCAGAAGGCAATGCCGTCCTCGTGCCCGACCCGGTTCGCGAAGAGCACGTAAAGCGTCAGGTACTGCGCGTAAAAACGGTCCATGAGCCGGCACGACTCGGCGGTGCCGAGATCGCCGCCCTCGGCGACGCCGCGCCCCGGGCTCGATGCGGGCGACAGCACGACGGTCGCGCCGGTCGCGGCGTACACGTACGGCACCGAGATGTGCCAGAGGTCCTCGCAGATCGCGAGACCGGTGGGCCCCGCGGCGCTCTCGAACACGTCGAATCGCTCGCCTGGTCCGAAGTACCGGCCGTCGTCGAAGATCCCGTAGGTCGGCAGATACACCTTGCGGTGCACGTGCACCAGACGGCCGCCGGACCAATAGCCCTGCGCGATATGCAGCCGCGCGTCGGGCGCGCGCTCGACGAAGCCGGCGCACACGTCGATCCGTCGGGATGCGTCGGCGATCGGCTTCAGGCGCTCATCATCCGCGGCGCACGCGATGTCGCCCGCGAGATCCTTCAGGTAGTAGCCAGTGAGCGACAGCTCGGGGAACACGACCAGCCGCGCGCGAGCGCTCTGCGCCCGGCCGATCCACTCCTCGTGCATCGCGACGTTCCGCTTGAAGGCGCCGAGCGCCGGCGCGCACTGCGCGATCGCGATGCGGACGGTCAAGCCTCGCCCCGCAGCTGCTGCAGCCGGTCGGCGTATTCCTGCGCGAGGATCCAGGCTCGCGCCTCATCCTTGGCCTCGGCATAGACGTTGAACAGCGGGCGATCGCCATCGGGGAGCACGAGCACCCACTCTCCGTCGCTCTGGTGCTTCACGCCGTCGATCTGGCGCGTCTGCGCGGTGCGCGGGTCTTGCGCAAGCACGCGCATCACACGCCCCTTGCGCTCCCATTCGCACGGCACCTGGAGCCGCGCAACATTCGCCGGGGATGTCTCGTCCATGACCTCTGAGAGCGACTTGCCCGTGACAGCGAGGAGCTCCAGCAGGCGCACCGTCGCGAACAGCCCGTCGTAGGAAGGATGGAACTGCGGGAAGATGAAGCCGCCCACACCGTCGCCGACGACGAGCGGGTGCTCGCGCGCCGCGAGGTTCATCTGCGCTTCGGCGGAGGCGCGCACACGGTGCACCTTGCCGCCGAACGCCGCAACTGCGGCCTCGATGGCGGAGGGCGCGTAGACGGGCACCGCCACGACACCTGGCGTGACGCGCGCCGACAGGGCGACGAACGCCGCCAGGAAGTGCATGTCGTTGATGCTGCGCCCCTTGTCGTCGACGAAGAAGACCTTCTCGCCGCCCGCGTCGATGATCACGCCGGCCGAGGCGGAGAGCGCCGCCACGATCGCGGCGAGCTCGCGCCGCTCGTTCTGGAACTCGTCGAACGATCGCGACCCGACGTTCTCCGATGCCACCCCATTGATCGCGATCAGCTCGATGCCGAGAGTGTTCAGAAGCGGCGAGAGGAACTGCGCGGCGGTGCCGTGCGAGTAGTTGACGACGATCTTGAAGTTGCGCTCGGCGATCTCCTTCCGATAGACGATCTCGGCGAGGAAGGCTTCGCTGTACGCCTCTCCGACGCGCTGCGACTCGAAGATCCGACCGACGTCGGCATACCCGACGCGGCGGATGTCTTCCCGGAAGAACACTGTCTCCACCTTGCGCTCCTGCGCCTTGTCCATATCGAGCGCCTGGCGGTCGAAGAACTTCACGTCGCACACACGCGCGTCGAAGGGCGACACGCGCACGTGGACGCCACCGCTCGCACCGAGGCGCCGCGTCTGATGTCGTCCGATTGGCAGCGGTGCCTGCAGCAGGTCGGCCACATGGACTCCCGCGGACACGATGCCGGCCATGAGCGCGCGCTTCAGCATGCGGCTCGACCGATGCTGGTCGCGGTTCATCGTGACGGTGCTGCCTTCCGGCAGCGTCGATGCGTACGCCGCGCCGAGCCGGGCGCAGAACTCCGCCGTCAGGTCGATGTTCACCAGTCCGGTGACGCCGAAGCGGCCGAACAGCGCACGGCGACCCTGCGAGCCCCAGATGAGGCTCGAGCCGACGACGGCGCCGCTCTCGATCTGCTTATCCGGCCAGATCTTCACCTGACTGCGGACGCGCGCGTTCTCGTTCACGATGCAGTGGTCGCCGACGACGCTGCCCTCCTCGAGGATCACGCGCGACTTGAGCGCGCACTGCCGGCCAACGATCGCGCCGTGTAGCTCCGCTCGTTCGCCGACGTAGCTGTTCCGCCACACGATCGAGCGGTCGACGACCGCGCCGACGTCGACGGTCACGTAATCGCGGAGGACCGTCGGGCCGATGATCTCGACCTGTGCGCCGATCTTCACGCCATTGCCGAGGTAGACGGGCCCGGTGATGCGCGCGGTCTCGTCGATCTCGACCACGCCGTTGCTGAAGTCACCCGGCAGGAGCTCACGACCGAGCGGACCCGCCGTCAATCGCCCGTGGAGCAGATCCGCGTTCGCACGCCCGTACTCGGCGATCGAGCCGACGTCGGTCCAGTAACCCGATGCGATATAGCCATACAACGGCTCGCCCTCGGCGAGGAGCGCGGGGAAGAGATCCTTGCTGAAGTCGAACGCCTCGCCTGGCTTGTAGCGCCCCAGGACCCGCGGCTCGATCACGTAGATACCGGTGTTGATGGTGTCCGAGAAGACCTCGCCCCACGACGGCTTCTCGAGGAACTTCGAGATCCGCCCGTCCTCCCCGGTGATGACGACGCCGTACTCGAGTGGGTTCGCGACGTGATACAGGGTGAGCGTCACAGCAGCTTTGCGCTCGCGGTGGAACGCGATGACCTTCGAAAGATCGATGTCGGTCAGAGCGTCTCCGGAGATGACGATGAAGGTGTCGTCGAGTGCGTCACCGATCTGACGGACGGATCCGCCGGTCCCCAGCGGCGACTCCTCGACGCTGTAC
>JANNUM010000241.1:0-3227 GCA_031395235.1 Chloroflexota bacterium | reverse complement strand
CACCAGCGTGCTCTTCCCGGATCCGGAGACGCCCGTGATGGACACGAAGACGCCGAGGGGGATGCGCACGTCGATGTTCTTCAGGTTGTGCTCACGCGCGCCCCGGACGACGATCGCGTCGCCCTTCGCCGACCGGCGATGCGCGGGCATCGGGATGCGGCGGCGGCCCGAGAGGTACGCACCGGTGAGCGAGCGCGGCTCCCGGAGGATCGCCTCCAGCGGGCCCTCCGCGACGACCTCGCCACCGTGTTCGCCGGCACCGGGGCCGATGTCGATGATCCAGTCCGCAGTGCGGATCGTCTCCTCGTCGTGCTCGACGACGATGATCGTGTTGCCGAGGTCGCGCATACCGAGGAGCGTGCGGATGAGGCGCGCGTTGTCGCGCTGATGCAGACCGATCGAAGGCTCGTCGAGGATGTAGAGCACGCCCATCAGTCCCGACCCGATCTGCGTCGTGAGGCGGATGCGCTGCGCCTCGCCGCCCGACAGCGTCGTGGCCGAACGATCGACGGTGAGATAGTCGAGCCCAACGTCGAGCAGGAATCCCAGACGCGTCCGGATCTCCTTGAGGACCTGCTTCGCGATCTGGCGGTCGCGGACCTTGAGTCCGCCCTTCTCTCGCTCGAGCCCCGACACCCAATCGAGCGCCTCGCTCACGGTGAACGCGGTCACGTCGACGATGCATTTTCCGAGGATCGTCACCGCGAGCGCCTCGGGTTTCAGCCGGCGGCCTCTGCAGACCGGGCACGGGCGCTCGCTCATGTATTTCTCGATGTCCGCTCGTATGAACTCGGACGTCGTGTCGCGGTGCTGGCGCTCCAGCCAGGGGATGATCCCCTCCCACTCGTACTCGTAGGAGCGGCGCTGCCCGCTGCGATTCTCGTACGAGAGCTTGAGCGGCTCCTCGGTCCCGCGGAGCAGCGCGTCGATCACCTGCTTGGCTAGATCCTTGACCGGCTTGTCGAGCGAGAACTTGAACCGGCGCGCGAGGCCTTCGATGATCGCCATCCGGTACTGCGCGGTGCCGCCAGACTTCTGCCAGGGGAGCACGGCGCCCTGCTTGAGCGAAAGGTCGGGGTTCGCGAGGACCAGCTCCGGATCCGGCTCGAGCTTGGTGCCGAGGCCCGTGCACGCTGGACACGCGCCGTGCGGCGAGTTGAACGAGAACATGCGCGGCTCGATCTCGCCGATCGAGAAGTCGCCTTCCGGGCACGCCAGGCGCTGGCTGAACAGACGCTCGGTTTGCTTGCCGTCGGCATCCGCCACGAGGACCAGGCCCTCGCCGAGACGAAGCGCGGTCTCCACCGAATCGGTCAGCCGCGAGCGGTCGGCGTCGCCCTCCTCGCCACGCTTCAGGACGATGCGGTCGACGACGACCTCCAGGGAGTGCTTCTTCATCTTGTCGACCACGATGTCCTCGCTGAGGTCGCGCACCGAGCCGTCCACGCGCACCCGCGCGAAGCCGCCGCGTCGCGCGGTGACGAGAAGCTGCTGGTGCTCGCCTTTCCGATCCCGGACGAGCGGGCCGAGGATGAGCAGACGCGAGCCCTCCCGGTAGTCGCGGATCTGGTCGACGATCTCCTGGACGGTCTGCGCGACGATCGGGACGCCGTGGTTCGGGCAATGCGGCACACCGACGCGCGCGAACAGCAGACGCAGGTGGTCGTAGATCTCCGTGACGGTGCCGACGGTCGACCGCGGGTTGCGCGTCGTTCCCTTCTGATCGATCGATACCGCGGGCGAGAGGCCCTCGATGAAGTCGACGTCGGGCTTCTCCATCTGTCCCAGGAACTGCCGCGCGTACGCTGACAGCGACTCGACATAACGGCGCTGTCCCTCGGCGTAGATCGTGTCGAACGCGAGCGACGACTTCCCCGAACCCGAGAGACCCGTGATCACCACCATCTTGTCGCGCGGGATCTGGACGTCGATGTTCTTGAGGTTGTGCTCGCGGGCGCCCTTGACGTGGATGTGCGTGATCGGCACTACTCGCGCTCCCTCGGCGGGATCGCGGGCTCGGCGGGCGGGCCACCGGGTCCACGGCCGAGCGTATCCACGCGCCGTCCACGGGGGAGTCCCTGCGTCGCCTGCCACAGATAGATAAGCCAGATGACGAGCGACACGATGCCCGCTGTGAGCGAGTCGCCCACGCCCTGGCGGAAGAACTCGGCGGGACGCGGCACGAGCCAATTGGAGAGCGCCTGGTAGACGCCCGTCGGCAGCAGCACGATCGTCGCAACGCCGAAGACCGCCGTGCCGATCAGGATGTACGCGCGCTCGAGCGCACCCTGGTCGCCGAGCCCAGTACGGTTGCGCGCTAGCCAGTGGACGAGCCAGAACAGTCCGCCGAACAGGGTGAACGTGGCCCCGCGCACGGCGTCCTCCGCGCGGCGACGGTCGAATTCCTGCTGCAGCGGGACCAGC
The DNA here is from genome assembly GCA_031395235.1 of Chloroflexota bacterium. Taxonomy (GTDB): domain Bacteria; phylum Chloroflexota; class Limnocylindria; order P2-11E; family P2-11E; genus CF-39. Next base: position 803 of record JANNUM010000241.1, on the reverse strand, counting down.
ACGCCGGTGATATTCGACTGCGGACAGTCCGCGCCGGGCGGGCAGGCGATCTGGATCGGCGGACGCGGGAAGTCAGAGCCGCCGTAGACGAACTCGTTGCCGACCACGGAGGCCAGGGCCGCATTGAGCAACGCCGCGAGCCCGAAGGCGAGCACGATCACGGCAGCGAACGAGCCGACGTACAGATAGGCACGGAACAGCGTTTGCGTCGGGAGCTCGAGGCCCTCGCGGCCGCGCTGCACGAACAACACGACGAGGAAGACGAGCAGCGCGGCGACGGCGAGTGGGACGAAGACGGCGACGATCATCAGCTCCCCCGCCGGCGGCGGCCCATGAAGCGCTTCGTCGCACGTGGGCCGGTGGCCATCGCGGAATCGTCCAGCCCTTCCGGTCCGCTCTGCAACACCAGCAGTCCGCGCAGATCGACGATCTCGTCGCGCAGGGCCGCAGCCTTCTCGAACGCCAGCTCTTTCGCGGCGGTCTTCATCTGCAGCTCCACGTCCTTGACCAGTCGCATCAGCTCGTCCTTCGGCAGCTCGCCGGCCGCGATCGGGCGGCCGCCCTTCTCGTAGACACCCTCCACATCGGCGACCTGCCGCAACCGCATGCCGACGTCGCGGATGGCTTTCACCACCGTCTGCGGATCGATGCCGTGCTCCTTGTTGTACGCGAGCTGGACCTCGCGCCTGCGCTCGGTCTCGTCGATGGCCGCCCGCATCGAGCCCGTGACGCGGTCGGCATACATGATCACGCGGCCCTCGACGTGGCGCGAGGCCCGGCCGATGACCTGGATCAGCGACCCC
>JANNUM010000223.1:0-1920 GCA_031395235.1 Chloroflexota bacterium | reverse complement strand
CGCGGGATCTCGTCGGCTCTCGGTCCCGGCGTGCTCTGGCGCGACTACATGAAGACCGTTGTCGGCGGCCTGCCAGCGATCTGGTACGAGAAGCCTGCCGGGATCGTCACCCGGACGGTCTGCGTGAACCCGTCGGTCATGGGTGGCAACGGATCGGGCATGCTGCCCGGACCGAGCTGCCCGTCGGGCTTCCGCATGACCGAGAACTACGTGGAGGGCACGGAGCCCAAGTCGAACGACGCCGACTTCTACACCTCGTGCGGGATCCGTCTCGTCGCGCCGTTCTCCGACTGGCAGCCGTACTACAACACGTGGGCTGCGGGCGCGGTCTCGGGCAGCTTCAGCTACGGCCGCTTCAGCTGGAACATCTGCGGCTTCGCGCCCAAGCCGTCCGAGTCGCCGAGCGCGTCCCCCGGGAATCCCTTCGCGACGCCGCCGCCGCGCGGAACGCCGCAACCCACACCGCGCAGTACTCCGAGACCCACGAAGAGGCCGTAGGTGTAGCCAGCGGGCGCATCGCTCTCTCGAAATCGCCCGCTCCACTGATTCGCCTGCTCCGCTAGCTTCATCCCGCGGGCTCAACTCTCGTTCGCGATGCATAGACTGACTTCATGGGAGCGGTGTCGAGCCCGGCGTTCTACGCGCCGGTCGAGGGGGAGCTCAAGGAGCTGGAGCGGCGACTCCTCGCCGTCGGCCGTGGTGGTCATCCGACATTCCAGGCGGCGGTGGAACATGTCTTTCAGACACCGGGCAAGCTTCTCCGTCCCACGCTCGTCTTCCTCTCGGCGCGATTCGGGACGCGTGACGACCGCGAGACGGTGCTCAATCTCGCGCAGTCGCTCGAGCTCGTACACACCGCGTCGCTCGTGCATGACGACATCGTCGATCGCGCCGACGTGCGCCGGAACATCCCCACCGTGAACGCGATGTGGGACGGCGACGTCGCGCTCATCGTCGGCGACTATCTATTCGCCAAGGCGTACGCGCTCGCCGCTGTCCTCCCCAAGCCCGAGGTCATCGCGATCGTCGCGCAGACGGTGTTCGCTCTGTGCGACGGCGAGCTCAACGAGGTCACCTCGCCACCGAAGATGCCGACCGAGGCCGAGTACCTCGAGCGCATCGAGCTCAAGACCGCGTCGTTGTACGCCGCGTGCTGCCAGGGCGCAGCGCTCCTCACGGAGGCGGATCCGGAGTATGTGGCCGCGCTCGGCGCGTTCGGCACGAATCTCGGGCTCGCCTTCCAGATCACCGACGACATCCTCGATCTCATTGGCGACGAGACCGAGTTCGGCAAGGCCGTTGGACGCGATCTCGAGGAGGGGATGGCGACGCTGCCGATGATCTACGCCGCAGCGGAGTCGGGCGGCCAGGAGGGCGAGCTCGCGCGACGCATCGTCGCGCCCGGGAAGTCGCGCGGCGAAGTGATCGAGCTGCTGCGGGTCATCCGCGCAAGCAACGGGCCCCAGCTCGCACGAGCGCGCGCCCTGGCGTTCCATGACGCCGCGCTACGCGCGCTCGACGGCCTGCCCGCGCGCGGCGAGCGCGAGGCGCTGATAGACGTCGCCGATTTCGTCGTCAGCCGCGTGCGGTGAGCTCCGCTCCGAAGCGTGAGCTCGCGGAAATGCGCGACCGGCTGGTGCGCGAGGTCGATCGCGTCATCGGCACGACCGAGGGTCTGACCGCGGCCCAGCTGGCGTGGACGCCGGCTGCGAAAGAGGCGAACAGCCTGCTGGTCCTCGCCGCGCACACCGTTGGCGCGGCCGAGCGCCACATCCTCGTGAACGTCGCGGGGCGAAAGCCCGGCGCCACGCGTGACGAGGAGTTCGCGGCGAAAGCCGACGTCGCTGGCGTTCGCGCGCGTTGGGAAGACGTTCGGCGCGGCATCGTCGAGGTGCTCGACAACCTGCCGCCGGGTCGTCT
>JANNUM010000208.1:0-2573 GCA_031395235.1 Chloroflexota bacterium | reverse complement strand
GCCGGCGCGGGGAAGTTCGGGAAGCCCTGCGCGAGGTTGATCCCCCCGTGCGCCTGGACGAGCCGCGTCATCTCGCGGATGACCGACTCGGTGAAACCCGCGGTCCGCTCGGCGAGGCGGCGCTTCGCGACGCGCATCAGTGACCTCCGCTCCGCTCCGGCTTTCTGGAGCGGCCTTGCCGCTCCATCAGTAGCCTAGGCGCGGATCGACGCGGTTCAGGAGTGGCTCCCCGGCCTTGAAGCGACGCAGGTTCTCGTGGACGAGCGCGATGGAGCGACCCCGGACGCTCGGCGACGAGTAGGACGTGTGCGGTGTGACGATGACGTTCGGCAGATCCCACCACTCGCTGTCCTTCGGCAGCGGCTCCGTCCACCACGCGTCGATCGCCGCTCCGGCGACACGCCGCTCCTTGAGCGCCGCAAGGAGTGCCTGCTCGTCGATCACCGCGCCGCGTGAGATGTTGATGATCCAGGAGGTCGGCTTCATCCGCGCGAGGACCTTCGCGTCCACCATGCCGCGGGTCTCCGGGGTCAGCGGCGTGCAGACCACGAGGAAATCCGCCTCTGCGGCGACGTCCGCGAGCCGCTCGGGTGTCACCGCGCCATCGGCGGCGCTCCGCCGGACGCCGATCACCCGCATGCCGAGGCCGCGCGCGATCGAGGCGAGCTCGCCCCCAATGCTCCCCATGCCGAGGACGAGCAGCGTCGCGCCACGAACATCGCTCGAGCGTGGATCGTCGTGCCAGTCGTGGCGGCCCTGCGCGGCGAACGAGCCCGGCAGCCGCTTCGCCGCCGCGAAGATGAGCGCGACGACGTGCTCCGCGATGGCGTGGTCGTAGGCGCCGCTGTTGTTCGTGAGGACCAGGCCGGGTCGGGTGAGCTCGGGGCTGAGCAGCCGCTCGACCCCGGCGGACAGCGTGTGGTACCAGCGCAGCTCCGGCGCGACCGCCAGCAGCGTCTTCAGGCGTTCCGCGTTCGGCCCACCGAGCGCGGCGACGGCGCCCGCCGCCGGCGCCGGATCGTCGTCGGCGTACAGCATCACGACCTCGTCATCGGGCAGGAGGCGGTCCATCTCCGCGAGCGCGCCGAAGCCGCCTGGGCCTGCCGACGCCCCGCGGCGCGCGCCGACGAGGGCAGCGAGCTTCAGCGGTGTTCGTCCTGCGAGGGGGTCACGCCTGGCGATACTAGCCGCGTCGATTTCCTCACCGGGACGCTGATCAACGCGGTCGCCGTGCTCGTCGGCGGTCTCGTCGGCACGTTCCTGAGCGATCGGATGCCGGAGCGGCTGCGCGACAACGTCATCTCCGGCTCCTGCGCATCCGCGACGTCGGCGTCGCCGACTTCCTCCCGGCGATCCTCGTCGCGCCGCTCCTCGTGGCGCTCGCCGACGCGGCGGGACGCCTCGTCCGCTAGACGCAGCGGTCCGTGCGAAACTAGAGGCGTGAAGGTCATCGAGCTCCGCAGCGACACGTTCACCAAGCCGACCGCGGAGATGCGCAGGGCGATGGCCGACGCGGAGGTCGGCGACGACCAGTACGGCGAGGACCCGACGGTGAACCGGCTGGAGGAGCGCTCCGCCGAGATCGTCGGCAAGCAGGCTGCGGTGTTCGTGCCGAGCGGGATGATGGGCAACCTCTGCGGCGTGCTCGCGCAGGCACAGCGCGGCGACGAGGTCGTCCTCGGCGACATGGCGCACATCCACCAGAACGAGATGGGCGCCTTCACCGTGCTCGGCGGACTGCACCCGCGCCTGGTCCCGAACCGCGACGGCCTCCCGACGCTCGCCGACCTCGAAGCGGCGTTCCGTCCCGCCGCGGGCATGTACCCGCGCACGGCGCTCGTCTGCCTCGAGAACTCGCACAACAACTGCGGCGGGGCGGTCCTCACCGCGGCCGAGACGCGCGGCGTCGCCGATCTCGCGCACCGCCTCGGCGCGAAGGTCCACCTGGACGGCGCGCGAATCTTCAACGCCGCCGCGGCGCTCGGCGTGGATGCCCGCGAACTGTGCGCGCCGGTCGACACGGTGCAGTTCTGCTTCTCGAAGGGCCTCGCCGCGCCGGTCGGCTCGATCCTCTGCGGGGACGCCGAGACCGTCGCCCGCGCGCGGCGAGTCCGCAAGCTCCTGGGCGGCGCGATGCGCCAGGCCGGCGTGGTCGCGGCGGCGGCGCTCGTCGGTCTCGAGCGGATGCGCGAGCGTCTGGCCCTGGACAACCGGAACGCGCGCGCCCTCGCGGATGGCCTCGCGAACGTGCGCGGCATCCGCATCGACGCGGCGAAGGTCGCGACGAACATCGTCGCGTTCGAGGTCGATCCCGCCTGGATGGACGCGGGGGCCTTCCAGAAGGCCAGCGCCGAGCGCGGCGTCCGGCTGTCGCGGTACCTTGGCAACTCCCCCCGCCTCCGTGCGGTGTCCCACGTGGATGTCACCAGCGCCGACATCGACGGTGCCCTGCGGGTCGTCTCCGATGTGCTCGCGGGCACACGTCAACCGGTGGCCGCTGCCGACTGACCCGGGAATGACTTCCGGCCCTGGCGAACTGGTACTGACGTCCTACCCCGATATCACCCGACGAG
>JANNUM010000129.1:0-15221 GCA_031395235.1 Chloroflexota bacterium | reverse complement strand
ACGCTGCCGCGCTCGTCGATCGACGCGAAGCGGCGCGAGAACGCGACCAGCGCCAGGTTCGTCGCGTTGAGCATCAGCTCGACGGACATCAGGATCACGACCGCGTTGCGCCGGACGAGGACACCGGCGGTGCCGATGAAGAACAGGACCGCCGAGACCGCGATGAACGCGCCGAGCGGAACGGCCATCTCTATTCCTCGTCCCGTTTCACGAGCACGATCGCGCCCACCATGGCCGCGAGAAGAAGGACCGAAGCGACCTCGAATGGAAAGGCGAAGTCGCCAAAGATGCTCGTCGCAAGCGGAACGAGATCACCACCCCTCGCGCCTACGGTCGCCGAATCGCGGAACGAGAAAGCCACCAGCGCGACGAAGAGCGCGATCGGCACGACGAACAGCGCGGCCCACCACTTCTGGGTCTGGAAGAACAGTCCGTAGGGTCGTGGCGACTGCGGCGTGAACATCACGCCGTACAGGATCAGGACGGTGATGGCGCCCACATAGATGAGCACCTGGAACATCGCGACCGTCTCCGCTCCGAGCAGCACGAACATGCCGGCGACGTTGAGGAAAGAAAAGGCCATGAGCAGCGCCGAGGTCGTGATCCGGTTGGCGAGAACGACGCCAACGCCGGCACCGATGACGCCGATGGTCAGCAGGGCGAAGAACGCGAGCTCGAGGATGTCCAGCACGCTAGGCCGCGGCCGTCCGGAGCCGCTCGCGGAGCGCGACAAGCCGGCGGCGCTGGAAGTACGGCAATGCAAGGACGAAGACGGCGAGCAGGATCCAGTTCGCGATCGCCACCGGCACGAGCGTCGTGGGGAAGGCCAGCAGCAGGACCCCGGTGATCATGAGGTTGGCGAGCGTCAGCGGGATGAGGACCTTCCAGCACAAGGACATGAGCTGGTCGATGCGCAGCCGCGGCAGCGTCGCGCGGATCCACATGAAGACGAGCACGAAGAAATACGTCTTCAGCGTGAACCAGAGCACGCCGAGCAGCGGGAAGACCTCGACGAACGGCCCGTGCCATGCCCCGAACCACAGCGTGGTCACGATGGACGACACGATCGTGACCTCGCCGTACTCGGCGAGGAAGAACATCGCCCAGCGCATCCCGGAGTACTCCGTGAGGAACCCCGCGACGAGCTCCGATTCGGCCTCGGGAAGGTCGAACGGGTTGCGATTCGTCTCGGCCAGACCGGCGATGAAGTACGTCACGAAGGCGAGAGGCAATACCAGGAAATTCATCTGCCAGCCCGGCTGGCTGTCGGCGATGCCCACCATAGAAAGCGTCCCGACGACAAGCACGACAGTCACCAGCGACAGGATCTGCGGCACCTCGTACGAGATGAGCTGGCCCGCCGACCGAAGGCCGCCGATGAGCGAGTACTTGTTGTTCGAAGCCCAACCGGCGATGACGATCCCCAGCACGGTCATGGAGCCGAGCGTCGTGAGGTACAGCAGCCCCACGCTCAAGTCAGCGCCGACGATGTCGGGCGCGAACGGGATCACGACAAAGCTCGCCATCATCGGGCTGAACACGATCGAGGGCGCGGCCAGGAAGAACCACTTGTCGGTGAGCCGCGCGCGGATGTCCTCCTTGCCGAGGAGCTTGATGGCATCAGCGAGGGTCTGGAGCAGACCCCACGGTCCAGTGTGGAGCGGCCCGAGACGGTCCTGGATGATCGCCTGGATCTTGCGCTCGAGGTAGATCTGCGCCAGCGCGCCGTTGAAGACGAGGCCGACCACGAGCAGCACGGCGAGCACCAAACGCAGCGGGGCCCAGATGGCGGGATCGATCCCGAACGGACCTATCGGCACAGCGTCATCAGCCCCCGCGCGCGTCGCTGCGTGGAGGAAGGAACGACTTCCGCATCGGATGACCGGGGAACGACTCCTCGAGGAAGATGCGTCGCAGATCCGGATGGCCGTCGAACACGATGCCGAACATGTCGTACGTTTCGCGCTCGCACCAGTTCGCGCCCACCCACACCGAGGACAGCGAGGGCACATGTGGCTCGAGCGCATCGCATGGCGTGCGGAGCATGACGAAGACATGCGTCTCGATGCCGCGAACGAACGTGACGCTGCGAAGCTCTGTCCCGGTGTCGACGCCCGCGTTCACGGAATAGAGGTCGCAGCGCGTCGCCGGGTCATCACGCACGACCGTCGCGACCTCCACGAGCTGCGCGGCGTCCACGTCGACCACGACCATGTCGTGCAGCGTCGAGACGCGCGCTCGGTCGCCGAGACGCCTGGCAAGCGCGTCGCGCGCAGCGACGAGGTCGATGGTTGGGCGCGGAGTACTCAGTACCAATTGAGCGCTTTCTTCTTCCACGCGTAGAAGAGGCCGACGACGAGGATCGCGATGAAGATCGTCACCTCAATGAGACCGTACCAACCGAGCTCGCGGAACAGCACCGCCCAGGGAAACAGGAAGATCACTTCAACGTCGAAGACGACGAAGAGGAGTGCGAACACATAGAAATGCGTGGGGTAACGACCCCACGCTTGGCCCACCGGCTCCTCGCCCGACTCGTAGGTCTTGAGCTTTTCGCGCGTCGGCTTCGACGGAGCGAGCAGGTGGCTGAGCAGCATCATCCCCGTCACGACCAGTGCTCCCGCTACGAAAAAGGCGAAGACATACACATAGGAGAGGTTGTAGTCGGGCACGGGCCTAAGCCTACGGAGGTACTAGTAGGTCGGCAAACGCGTGACGGTCGGGCGATTGACAGCGTTTGACCCCGTGGATACGGTACCCCGGCTCGGGACAGAGCAGTACGCAATGCGTACATGAGGCGCGTTTCTTACGGGAGGGACAACGGTATTGGCGACGAACACTAGAAGGGCGCATGCCACGCCTTCGCTGACGCTCGGCGCGCGAAGGACCGTTCGGCGGAGCGCCACGTCGCTTCTCACCGTGGGTCAACGCTCGAAGGATCGGCTCGTCGACGTGACGATTCGTCGCGTGCCCCGCGCGCTCTTCGCGTACTTCGGTGTGAAGGGCCTTCGTCTCCTGCTCAACACAGGGACCGCGGCCCTCGTCCTCATGCTTCCGTACACAGCCGCGACTGCCGCGCGCGCCGAGACGTCACCGGCCGACGTCGCGAGTCCGTCGTTCAACGCCGTGCCGAGCGAAGACGTGACGCGCGCGCAGACCGCGGCACGCAGTCTCGTCGCCGGTACGCGAAGCCCGATGACCGTCGCCGCCGAGGAGTCGCGTCCCGTGGTCGTCCGCACGATCGCGAAGGACGACACGCTCTCCACGATGGCGAACTACTACGACCTCTCTCTCGAAGCCCTCGCGTTCGCGAACGCCATCAGCGAAGAGGACGAGACCCTCGCGATCGGGCACGAGCTCCTCATCCCGCCGGGCGAGGGCGCGCTCTATAAGGTCAAAGACGGCGACACGGTCGAAGACCTCGCAGCAAGCTTCAAGGTCGACCCCGCCGTGATCATGTCCTACAACCGCGTGTACTTCGAGCCGGAGCGCTTCGCGGCGGGCCAGATGGTCTTCGTTCCCGGCGCGACGCTACCGGCGCTGAGGCGGACCGAGCGTCCGAAGTCCATCGCCACACCGTCCAACGCTTCGCTGCCTGCGCGGACGGGTCGTCTCGGGTTGCCGGTCAGCGGCGTCTTCACGCAGTTCTTCTGGTGGGGTCACAGCGGCGTGGACATCGCCGCGCCTTACGGTTCCCGCATCGACGCATCCGACGACGGCATCGTCGTCGCGACGGGACCGGTCCCAGTGGGCGGGCTGCGCGTCTGCATTCGGCATTCGGGCGGCTTTGAGACCTGCTACTACCACACGAGCGCCGTGTATGTGACCCCTGGGCAGACCGTGGCACGTGGACAGCTCATCGCCTCGATCGGCCTCACGGGCGTGACGACGGGACCTCACGTGCATTGGGAGCTCAAGGTCAACGGAGTGCCGCAGAACCCGCTCGCTTACTAGCGCGCCACGCGCGTACTCGGAGACAGCGGCCGCATCGCTCTCTCGAAACGGGCCCGCTCCGCACACTCCCTGCTCCGTTCCCTTGGTACCGCGGCCTCGGCTCTCGTTCGCGACGCGCCCGCTGTCTCCTCGGCCGGCGCTTGCCCACTTATCCGCAGCGAGCGCGTATCTCCGCATACTCCTTATGTGTACCGAGCAGTTCACGCCGATCGCGCGGGGCGGATCATCGTGTCGGACCACGCCGCGGCCGCTTTTGATGGCGCGGCGACCGTGCCGTTCTCCGATGCGGTCAAGCTCCCGACCGGTGCGACCGTCCTGCATCTAGAGCGCGAGGCGGAAACGCTCGACCGATCCGCTCGCCCGCGACGGGTCGGGCCCGGTCGTCTCGCCGTCGCGGCCGTCCTGCCACCCGGATATCTGCGCACCCAGCTGCCCGCGTATGCGGACTCGCCAGACAAACCGGATCTGACCCCGCGGGCGTACGCGGCCGTCGCGGCCGACGACGCGGGCGACCTCGTGGTCGCGGCGGTGCTCATCGACCGCGACCCAACGCATGACGTCGAGGCATATCCGAAGGCCGAGATCGCCACCAAAGTCAACGACACGCTCCGCTCGCGACCAGCCGACCGCCTCGTGCGGCAGCTCGCGCGCTGCGCACGCGAGTACGGTTGCCGCGCGGCCGCGAATGCCTTCTACGGACGCTGGGAGTGCGCCCTTCCCATCGCCGCACCGGCCAACGAGCATCCGCCGGCCGCCATCGCGCCGCGCCTCGACGGCGAAGCCGAGCCGCGTGAGCCCGCGGCATTCCACGCGACCGTGGACGAGGTCGCAGGCCTCGCGACACAACACATCGCTGCGGGCGGCACGCTCCTGTCATTCGGGCGCGCCTGCGAGGGAGAGCCGCTCCTCGCCGCGCGCATGGTCGAGGACGCGATACGTCTCATCCGCGCCACGACACGCTCGGGGACGATCCACCTAGAGACGAACGGTTCGGCGCCCGCCGCGCTGAGACGCCTCGCCACGACTGGGCTCGATGCCGTAACGATCCGTCTCGCATCGGCGCGTGCGGACACGTACGACACGCTGCACCGGCCGGAGGGCTATCGCTTCGCCGACGTTCGCGCATCGCTTCGCGTCGCCGCCGAGCAGCGGCTCGCGACGAGTCTGCTCATCCTCGTGCTGCCGGGCGTCTTCGATCGCACCGAAGAGGTCGCAGCGCTGGTCACCGTCGCGGGCGAGCTGCCCGAGGGAAGCGCGGTGCTCATGCGCGATCTCGCCGCCGATCCACTCCGCGCGCTCGCCGCGCTGAAGGGTCGTGACACACACGTCGGTGTGGCTCGCGCTCTGGAACAACTGCGCGAAGAGCTACCGCATCTGCGTGTCGGCTCGTTCGTGCGGCCGCTCGCGAGGATCTAGGTTGTTCCTCGATCGCGCGCGAGTGCCGATCCGCGCCGGTGACGGCGGCAACGGTGTGATCTCCTTCCGGCGCGAGGCGCACGTTCCACGCGGCGGACCGGATGGCGGCGACGGCGGACGAGGCGGCGACGTCATCCTCCGCGTCGACGATCAGCTCGCATCTCTGGGCGACTACCGGAACCAGCGCAGGCACGCGGCGACGAGCGGCAGCGCAGGAGGTGGCTCGAACAAGTCCGGGAAGGCCGGCGGCGACCTCATCCTGCGCGTGCCGCCAGGCACCACCGTGAAGGACGTCGGCACCGGCGAGGTGGTCGCGGATCTCGTTTCGCCAGGCCAGGAGATCGTCGTCGCGCGAGGTGGGAAGGGCGGACGCGGCAACGCGCGCTTCGCGTCGAGCACCAGGCGCGTGCCGCGCATCGCGGAGGACGGACAGCCCGGCGAGCAACGCGACCTCGAGCTCGAGCTGCGCCTCATCGCCGACGTCGGCCTCGCCGGCTTGCCGAATGCGGGTAAATCGAGCCTTCTCGCCGCGCTGACACGCGCCCGGCCGAAGATCGCGAACTATCCGTTCACCACGCTCACGCCGAACCTCGGCGTCGCTCGCCTCGACGACCGCGAGCTCGTGATCGCCGATATCCCGGGTCTGATCGAGGGCGCGAGCAAAGGTGCGGGCCTCGGCGAGGAGTTCCTCCGGCACATCGAGCGCACGCGCCTGATCGTCCATGTCGTCGACGCATCTCTGCCCGATCCGCTCGCGGCGATCGCGACGATCGACGTGGAGATCGCCGCGTACGGACACGCGCTTGACCAGTTGCCGGAGCTCTTCGCGCTGAACAAGATCGATCTCGCTGAGGCGCGCGACGCCGTGCCCGACATCGTGGAGGCGCTCGAGGCTGAGGGCCGCGAGGCCGTTGCCGTTTCCGCCGCGACCGGCGAGGGCGTGGACCGTCTGAACAAGCGCATCTTCGCGCTCTGCGCGGCGCGCCCGAAGGCCGAGGCCCAGGGGCCAACGGAGCGCCGGATCGTCTTCGCGGGTGGGGCGAAGGACGTAAAGGTCTTGCGCGAGGGCGAGGCCTATCGCGTGCGTGGGGACCGCCTGGAGCGTCTTGCGACAGGGATCGACTGGGACAGCCCCGAGGCGTCCGCGTACTTCCATCGCCTCCTCCTCAGGTCGGGCGTCGAGGCAAAGCTCCGCGCGCTGGGCGTCAAGGAGGGCGACACGGTGCGCATCGGCAAGCTCGATCTCGAGTGGACGGATGCGCCGCAGCAGCTCGCGGCGCCGGGCGCGACGAAGAAGCGTTGAAGGCGCGCGTCGGCGTTTTCGGCGGCACGTTCGATCCGGTGCACGTCGGTCATCTCGCGATCGCGCTCGCGGCACTCGAATCCGTTCCGCTCGACCGCATGCTCTTCGTCCCCACGCGGCGATCGCCACTGAAGGACCGCGAGCCGCTCGCGAGCGTCGCCGATCGCGTCGCGATGCTCGAGGCCGCCATCGCGAGCGAGCCGCGTTTCGCGCTCTCGCGGATCGAGCTCGAGCGCGACGGCGTTTCTTACACCGTGGACACGCTCGAGGCGCTGCGCTCGGAGGGCGAGCTCTTCCTCATCCTCGGAAGCGACGCGCTCGCGGATCTCGCGCGCTGGCGGACACCGGATCGCATCCGCGAGCTGGCTACGATCCTGGTCGCGGCGCGACCCGGTGCTCCCGAGCCCGACCCGGTGCATCGTGCACGCGCGTTCGATGCGCCACGGCTCGACATCAGCTCGCGCGAGCTGCGCGCCCGTGCCGCTCGCGGGATGTCGCTGCGGTACCTTGTTCCTGACGTAGTGTGGGAGCACATCAAGAAGCGCGGCCTCTATCAGTGACGGCATCCGCACCCGCTGGTCTCCATCGGTGACGGTATCCGCACGCGCTGACCTTTCGCCACGGGCGCTTGCCGACCTCGTCGTTGAAGCGGCGAGCGACAAGAAGGCCGAGGACATCCTGGTGCTCAACATCTCCGAGGTATCGACCATCGCTGACCTGTTCGTTATCTGCAGCGCGCGCGGCGAGCGGCAGGCGCAGGGGATCGCGGACGGGATCATGGAGAAGGCAAAGGCTGCAGGAGAACAGCCGTTCGGCGTCGAGGGTTACAACAGCGGTCGGTGGATCCTCATCGACCTCAGCGACGTCGTCGTGCACGTGTTCGTGCCGGAGGAGCGGGAGCTGTACCGGCTTGAGCGGCTCTGGGGCGACGCGCCGGTGGTGCTGCGGATCGCGTGAACCCCCACGCGACGCTTCCCTGATCGTGGCGACCGCCGTCAGCGGCGGAGGTAGTCGTCGGTCTTATCGATCCAGTCTTGCCGAGGCGGGCTGAACACGTCGACATCGAGCGTGTCCTCCAGCGCTTCCGCGCGATGCGGGACGTTGGACGGGATGGTGAGGATCTCGCCCGCACGCACCGTCACCTCCTGCTCGCCGTTCGTGCCGAGCCAGAGGCGCAGCGCACCCTCGAGGATGTACGTGATCTGCTCACTCTCGTGCGTGTGTGTCTGGACGACGGCGCCTTTCTTCAGGAAGACTTGGGCAACCATCGCGCGCTCGCCGTGGACGAAACGGCGCTCGATCTGCGCGGTCATGCGCTCCTTCGGGATGCGATCCCAGCGATGAAGAGTTCCCTGCTTCACGGCCGCCCTCCCACGAACGCGCAAACTCTACTGCTCTCCGGCGCGGCCACATCCGCTACGCTTAGATGACTTGAAGCGGCTCGCCGCTTGGGGCTGTAGCTCAGCTGGGAGAGCGCTTGAATCGCACTCAAGAGGTCAGGGGTTCGATCCCCCTCAGCTCCACCGAATGTCATATCTTGCGAGCGCGCATGATCGGTGTGCCCCATCGCATCGCGCCATCGAGTAAGCACCGGTAGCCTGGGAATGAGCGCACGATCCGGGTCGCCGCGGCCACACGGGCTTTGCAGGTTCTGTTTGCGCGAAGATGTAGCGCTAACGCGCGAGCACGTTTTCGCGCGCTGGCTGGTGGCACGACTGCGCGCATGGCGTGTGACATGTACGGGGCACGGGCCGGCCGACACCATTACGCACAAACGGATTGCCGATCTGGTCACCAACGTGTGCGGAGTCTGCAATGCCGGATGGATGAGCGGGTTGGAAGTCAGCTTCCGTCGGGCCGTGTTCGCCAGGTCGCGCCCCGAGCGCCTGGCGACGCCGACCCGTCGAGTCCTGAGTCGTTGGTTCACCAAGACGGGGATGTTGGTCGCAGACGCGGCAGGCCAGGAACTGATCCCCAAAGGACAATGGTCGGACCTCACTAACGCGATGCCCGCTGACATCCGCGTCGGTCTTACACGCCTCCGTCGCCCGCGGCAACCCTTGGACCTTGGGCTCGAGTATGCGACTGCCCACGCGGACCCTGGAGCCACGCTGCTTACGAGCGTCGTCGTGCAGGTAGACGACCTGGTCGGCATCGTCACACGAAGGTCGTCTATGACGCGGGCAACAACTCTGTGGCCGATCCGCTCACACGTTCTGCGCTGGGCCACACTGCCGGTCGTGAACCGGCTCTCCGATCTGACGGGCACCTAGCGATCGCGCTCCAGCGCGATGACCGGTATCTCGCGCTTCTTCACCCGGCGATCGAACGCGCCGAAGAAGGGCATTGCGGTGCCGTGAATCTTGAGCAGACGCCGCCGCTCGGCCCCCTCGCTGACCTTCGCGTGTGCCGTGAACTGCTCCCCGTCAGCTTCAACAGTCACGGTCGGGTCCACCACGAGGTTGTGATACCAATCGGGATGCGTGGGTGAGCCGCCCTTCGAGGCCATGACGATGTAGCGGTCGCCGTCGCGCGAGAAGTTGAGCGGCGTGACTCGCTCGCGGCCCGTTCGTGCCCCTTTCGTTGTGAGAAGCAGCAGAGGATTCGTTCTCGCGGGCGTGCGCCTCCCGTCCTTCCGGAACTTCTCGATGACCGGGCGGTTGTTCTCGACCCAGTCGTGCTTCGATCGAGGCGGGCCAGCCACGTCGTCAGCGTAACTGGGCGCGCGTTTTGGATGTTTCGTCCCGCGCCGCGATAATCGCTCCGGATGGATTTCTTCTCAGGCGGTGGCGATCCTGAGCGTCAGGCGAATATCGCCTTCGCCCTGATCTTTCTCGGCATCATCTTCGTCGGCGGCCTGACGATCTGGCTGTTCTATGGAGCCACCTTCTAGCCGCCACCAGCGCGCGACGCGGTAAGGGGAGTGCAGCGATGGCCACGACACATCTGAAGAACTACATCGACGGCCGCTGGGTGGACTCGTCGTCGGGCGATGCCTTCGAGAACACCGATCCGGCGAACGGCGACATCATCGCCACCGCCACGAAGTCGAACACCGCCGACGTCGACAAGGCCGTCGAGGCCGCGAAACGCGCGTCCGACGGGTGGCGCCTCTTCCCCGCTCCGAAGCGTGGCGAGATCCTGTACCGCGCCGCCGAGATCATGCTCCGCCGCAAAGACGACCTCGCGCGCGAGATGACGCTCGAGATGGGCAAGGTGCTCGCGGAGTCCCGTGGCGATGTCCAGGAGGGCATCGACATGACCTATTACATCGCCGGCGAGGGCCGCCGCCAGTTCGGCGACGTCGTACCAGCCGAGCTTCCCAACAAGTGGGCCATGAGCATGCGACACCCGCACGGCGTCGTCGCGGCGATCACGCCGTGGAACTTCCCGTTCGCGATCCCGACCTGGAAGATCATGCCGGCGCTGGTCCTCGGGAACACCGTCGTCTTCAAGCCGGCGTCGTTCACGCCGATGATGGCCGTTCGCCTGGTGGAGATCCTCGAGGAAGCCGGGCTTCCGAGGGGCGTGCTCAACCTCGTGCTCGGTCCTGGCGGCGAGCTCGGTGACCACATCGTGAAGCACCCGCTCGTGGACCTCATCTCCTTCACCGGATCGAGCGACACCGGCGCGCACATCAGCGAGATCGCAGGGCGACTGCTGAAACGCGTTTCGGCCGAGCTTGGGGGCAAGAACGCCATCGTCGTGCTCGACGACGCGGACGTCGACCTGTCGCTCGAGGGGATCGTGTGGTCGGCGTTCGGCACGTCAGGTCAGCGGTGCACCGCGGCGTCGCGGGTCATCGCGCATCGGGGCGTCGCGAACGACCTGATCGACAAGCTTGTGAGTCGAGCCAAGAAGATGCGGATGGGACACGGTCTCGAATCCACAACGGACCTCGGTCCCGTCGTGTCGAAGGCGGCACAGGAGAAGGTCGCGAGCTACATGCCCATCGCGGAGAAGGAAGGCGCGACCATCGCGGCGGGCGGTCGCATCCCCACCGAAGGTGCTCTGGCAAAAGGGTTCTTCCACGAGCCGACGGTACTGGTGGACGTGAAGCCGAACATGCGCGTCGCGCAGGAGGAGATCTTCGGGCCGGTGACGTCGGTGATCGAGGTCTCGAGCATCGATGAGGCGATCAAGGTGCTGAACAACACGAAGTACGGCCTCTCGTCGTCCGTCTATACGCGCAATATCAACAATGCCTTCCGCTTCATGCGCGATGCGGAGACCGGGATCGTGTACGTGAACGCGGGCACCATCGGCGCCGAGATCCAGCTGCCGTTCGGTGGCATGAAGGCCACCGGCAACGGCCACCGCGAGGCGGGCCGCGCCGCGCTGGACGTGTATTCCGAGTGGAAGTCCATCTACGTCGACTACTCGGGCAAGCTCCAGCGCGCGCAGATGGACACCGACGCCGGCGGCAAGGCCCCGTAGCCGGACGCGGCCACAGTCGCGCGCTGCTAGGTCGGGGCGGGAAGCGTGACGCGCATCTCGGTGCCCTGACCCGGCACGCTCGTCGCGACGATCTCGCCGCCGTGCGCGGCGACAAGGCTCTTCACGATCGCCAGACCGAGGCCAGCACCAAGGGACTCGTCGGACTTGTAGAGCGGAGCGTGCCGAAGATGAGGACGACGAACAGCAGCGGGAAGAGCAGCCTAAGCAACCCGAAGCCCCAGTGCGGATAACCGTAGTACGCCACCGGCGCGGCGCCGGCGGGCAGCGTGGTCGCGAGTCCCTGCGACAAGCCGATCTGGTACGCGGCAACGCCGACCACCAGCGTGATGGCGGTGACGGCGATGACCCTGAGACCGTTCATGTGTGACCCCTTTCGTCTATGTGTCTCAACGAGAAGAGTCGCGCCAGGATGTGAAGTGGTGATGAAGAGGGCGCGGAGAGGTCGCGCCCGCTCCTAGCGCAGAGTGGCGTCCAGCCAGCGCGCGACGTGCTCGACGGCCTCGGACTCCCTCGCTCCGAAGTCATGACCCGCGCCCTCGATGACCGCCAGGTCGATGAGCGGATTCACAAGAGCGATGCGCCGCAACACCGCGAGCGGTCCGAGCTGGTCGTGCTGCCCCTGCATGATCAGCGTGGGGCACCGCACGCCCTGCAGCGCTTCCTCGTCCCCAGGACGCGGACGGCCCGGTGGCGAGATCGGATGCCCGAGGATCGCGAGCGCGTCGGGCGGCTCGACTGCGGCGAGGAACGCGCACATCCGCCCACCGAAGCTGCGGCCGACGAGCGCGACCTTCTCGTGCTCGGTACGCAACGCGTCGCGCGCGGCACGAAGATCGTCGAGCTCCGATGCGTACGCGCGGCTCGGCCGCTTTCCGCGCGTCGCGAAGGTGATGGCGCGGCTCGCGATCCCGTATGCCTCGAGGCGTTTCGCGAGCGCACGCAGGATCGGCTGCTGTGCCGTTCCGCCGTAGCCGGGAGCCAGGACCGCGGCGCGCGTCAACGCGTCTTCGCGGTGAGCTTGGGCAGCTTCTGCTGCAGGCCGATCGCCGGAGCGAGCAGATCGCCGACGGCGGCGATGCGTGCACCCATGTTCGCGATGGTGAACGCGTCGGGACGACCCAGCGCGCCGATCTCGTCCCATCTCAGGGGCGCCGACACGGGCGCGCGGCGGATCGGCCGCACGCTGTACGGTCCCGCGGTCGTCTTACCGCCGACGTTCTGCAGGAAGTCGATATAGACGCCACGCCGGCGGTCCTTCACGACCTCGACGGTGATGAGCTTCGGTGCGCGCTCGCGCGCGGCCTTCCCGAGCTCGAGGACGAAGTTGCGCGACTCGTCGAACGTGTACTTGCGCGCGATCGGCACCCAGATGTGGATGCCGCGCGAGCCGGTGGTCTTCGGAAACCCCTGCAGGTCCATCGCGTCGAGCAGCTCATGGACGACCCCGGCAGCCTGCTTCACGTCATCCCAGGTCGTGCCGGTGGACGGATCGAGGTCGATGATCGCGATGTCGGGATGGTCCGGGTCGTCGACGCGCGAGAGCCACGGATGGATCTCGATCGCGGTGTAGTTCGCGAGCCAGACGAGCGTGGCGAGGTCGTTGCCGAGGATGTAATCGATGCCGCCCTCGCGTTCGGCCTCCTTGTCGACCCAGGTCTGGACCCACTTCGGGGTGAACTGCGGCTTGTCCTTCTGATAGAAGAACGGACCGGCGATCCCGTCGGGCATCACCTTCAACGTCAGCGGGCGGTCCCTGATCGCTGGAAGCAGATATGGCGAGACCTCGGTGTAGTAGCGGATGAGGTCGGCCTTCGTATAGCCGTCCTCGGGGAACAGGACCTTCTCGAGGTTCGTGAGGCGTAAGTCGTGACCGTCGACGTGCAGCACCGAAGGCACGCGTGCCTTTGACCGGGGCCCCTTCCCCTGAGCCGGGCCGGACTGAACGGCGCGTGCCGCCGCGCGCAACGCGCCCTGCGTGGATTCGCGGCGCTCCTCGCCGGTGCACTCCTCCGGGCTGACGTCGGCGCGCAGACCGCGGTAGCTCGGATGGCGCAGCGTCCCTTCGCGTGTCATCTCCGCGTATTGCACTTCGCACACGAGCTCGGGCAGGCACCAATGCGCCGGCGCGTTCACACGCGGCTCCGTCGCGAACGGCAGCGTGGCTGATTCGCGTTCCTTGACCGTCGCGAGGAGCTCTTTGAGCGTGCGCTCGTCGAAGCCCGTGCCGACGTGGCCGACCGGGATGAGCTTGCCGTCGCGGTAGATGCCGAGCAGCAGCGCGCCAAGCGCCTTCGACCGGCCGCCCTCGCCCTCGGTCCAGCCGCCGATGACGCACTCCATCGTGCGGAAGTTCTTGATCTTCACCCAGGCGGCGGAGCGCCCGCGCACGTACGGGGAGTCGAGCCGCTTCGCGATGATCCCCTCGATCCCCTGCTCCTTCGCGGCCTCGAACAGCGCGGAGCCGGTGGCGATGAACTGTTCCGAGCGCCGTATGGCGCCCATCGGCGTGAGCACGTCGTCGAGCAGGCGCTGTCGCTCGCGCAGCGGTCTCCTCCCGAGGTCGTCCCCGTCGAGCCAGAGAAGATCGAAGACTTCGTAGACCACGGGCGTCGTCCGGCGAAGCTTGCGTACCGCCGATTCGTCCCGCACGTGCATGCGCGGCTGCAGGCGCTGGAATGACGGCGCTCCGCGCTCGTCGAGCGCCACGATCTCGCCGTCGAAGATCGCCTGGTACCCGCCGGTCGACGCCTCGGCGATCTGATGCGCCTCGGGGTACTGCGTCGTGCAGTCGAGCAGGTTGCGCGTCTGCAGGCGCACCACGCCGCCGTCGACGAACGCGAGCGTGCGTACGCCGTCCCACTTCGGCTCGAACGCGAAGTCCGGCGAGTCGAACGCCTCGTCGGCGGTGATCGCAAGCATCGGCTCGATCTTCGCGTCGAGCGGATGGTCCTTCACCGCCGGCCCGTGCTTGATCATCAGCCAGTCGCGACCCTCGTTCTGCTTGGTCTTCACCAGGACCCACTCGCCCTCGAGACGCTTCCCGTGGAAGGCCACCTTGTACTCGTTCTCGCTGTCCTTCAGCAGGTCGTACGTGCCCTGGTCCCAGATCGTCATCGAACCAGCGCCATAGCCATCGGGGATGACGCCGTGGAAGCTCAGGTACTCGATCGGGTGATCCTCGGTGTGCACCGCGAGGCGTCGCTTTCCGCCCTCCAAGGGCGGGCCCTGCGGGACCGCCCACGACGCGAGGATGCCGCGCATCTCGAGGCGCACATCCCAGTGCAGCCGCGTGGCGTGATGGCGGTGCACCACGTAGCGGCGCGTAGGCTCAGTCTTCGGGCGCTGGCCTTCCGGCTCGGGCGTCCGCTTGAAGTCGCGTTTGCGCTGGTATTCCTCGAGGCTCACGCTTACTGCTCCAGCCAATTCTCGGGGAGGTGCCATGGTGCCGTCCGCGTTCGGCTCGCTCGTCGACTCGTTCTTGAAAGAGGAGTACGAGGACTCTCCCACACTCGCGTCCAGCCTCGGCCTGACCGAATACGACGAGCGCCTCGACGACACCAGCGCGGCGGCATACGAGCGGCGCCGCGTATCCGACCTCGCATGGTTGGGAAAGTTCCGCGCCGTCGCGGATGACGGTCTGGCGCCGGCGGAGCGCATCGACCGGGACCTCCTCGTCTCGGTCCTGCGCGGTCGCGAGCTGTACCAGCCCCTCGAGATGTGGAAACGCCAGCCGAACTACTACCTCAACCCCGGACTGAACGGCGTGTTCTCGCTCTTCCTGTATCGACTGCGCCCCGAGCGCGAGCTCGCCGACGCCGCGGTGAAGAGGCTGGAAGGCGTGCCCACCAACGTCCGCGACGGGGTAGCGAATCTCGACTTCTCGCGGACGCCACGCGTGTATTCCGAGCGCGCGATCGGTCAGGCGAAGGCCGCCGCGCGCTACGCGCGTGAACTCGTGCCAGCAGAGGTCAAGGACGCATCGTCGAGGCAGCGTCTGACCGAGGCGGGCGCGAAGGCCGCGAAGGCGTTCGACGAGTTCGCCGCGTACCTCGAGTCGAACAAGGAGCGCGCGACCGGCGACTGGGCGATC
>JANNUM010000319.1:0-16153 GCA_031395235.1 Chloroflexota bacterium | reverse complement strand
CCCTCGGCCGCGAGCTGATCGAGCTGCGTCCCTCGCACCCGGACCATCGCGAATTCGGCGGCGACGAAGAACGCGTTCAGGACCAGAAGCACCACCGTGAGGATGACGGCCGGCAGGGCGGCGGAAGCGTCCATGCCCGGTGGATTCTCGCACTGAATAGACTCGGGAGAATGCGCGTGCTGGTCCGATTATTCGCGTCGTATCGCGAGGCCGCCGGCGTCGGTCGGATCGAGCTGGAACTGCCACCCGGAGCGACGGTGAAGGACGCGATCTTCAAGATCCTGAAGGACCACCCCCTCGTGGCCGAAGGGCGCCAGGTGGTGATCGCGCGTAACCGCGAGTACGCAACGCCGGATGAGCCCCTCGCCGACGGTGACGAGGTGGCGCTGATCCCCCCGGTATCCGGCGGCGCGATGACGGTCGCGCCCATCTTGGTGTCGGCGACGCCACTTTCGGTCGACGACACGCTCGCCGCGGTGCGCGACTCCGGCTTCGGCGGCATCGTGCTGTTCCTCGGTACCGTCCGCGACCGGAGCCGCGGCAAAGGCGTGACCCACCTCGAGTACGAGGCGTACGCCGAGATGGCGGAGGCGAAGATGCGCGAGATCGCGCAGCGACTTGAGGCGGAGCACGCGCCGTTGCGCCTCGTCATGCATCACCGGGTCGGTGACCTGGCCATCGGCGAGATCGCGGTCATCGTCGCCGCCGGCGCGCCACATCGAGACGCCGCGTTCAAAGCCGCGCGCGCCGCGATCGACGAGCTCAAGACCGTCGTGCCGATCTGGAAGAAGGAACACTCCGACGACGGCGCGATCTGGATCGAAGATCATGCGTGAGCGACGAGCGAATCCACCAGCCTTGAGCGCGTCTTCTCGGCGTAGCCGAGAGATTGAGCAGGATCACGCATGAGCTATTGGATGATCGTCACGAGCCCTGACAATTACGAGCGCACGCGCAAGCTGCGCTTCACGCAGCAGGGCATGAAGAGCCGTCACCGCCGCAAGGCCGAGCGAATGGCCCCGGGCGATCGCGTCTGCTGGTACCTCACCGGGATCCAGTCGTTCGCGGCGACGGCGACGATTACGTCGCCGTACTTCGAGGGAAGCGAGCCGATCTGGGTCAGCGGTACAGAAAAGGAGCGACGAGCGGCTCGGGGGGAGGGGCCCCCGTTCAGCGAGCGCAGCGAGCGTGCGCGACGAGCGACTCCACCAGCCGTGAGCGGGTCTCGCGGCGCAGCCGCGAGATTGAGCAAGACCGGCGACGCCTATCCCTGGCGCGTCAAGATCAAGAAGGATCACGCCGTCGGTCCCGATCGGGCCGTGACGGCAGAGTCGCTCCTTGCGAAGCTCGCGTTCGTGAAGCGCTGGCCGAAGCAGCACTGGCGACTCGCTTTCCAGGGGAATGTCCACGAGCTGGAGGCGAAGGACTTCGACGTCATCGAGGCGGCGATCGCCGCGGTGGCGACCCGCCGGAGCGCGGCCTGACCGCGCCCGGCGGTCTCGTCGCCGAGCTCGTCGCGATCTGCGGCGCGGAGCATGTCTTCTGGCAGCCCGACGATCTGCGCGTGTTCGAGTACGACGCCGGCTTCGATCGCCATCCGCCCGTGGCGGTCGTCGTACCCGGAACCGCGGAGGAGATCGCCGCGTGCGTGAAGGCCGCGGCGCGCGCCGGCGTCGCCGTGGTCGCGCGGGGCGCGGGCACCGGGTTATCGGGTGGCACGATCGCGTGTGGCGGCGCGATGGTCGTCGCGACATCGCGACTCCGCCGGATCCTCGCCATCGACGCCGTAGGCCAGACCGCGCTGGTCGAGCCCGGCGTGCCGAACCTCCAGATCAGCGTGGCGGCGCGCGAGGCCGGTCTCTTCTTCGCGCCGGATCCCGCGAGCCAGCGCGTGTCGACGATCGGCGGCAACATCGGCACGAACGCGGGTGGTCCGCACGCACTCCGCTACGGATCGATCGTCAACCACGTCCTCGGCGTCGAGATGGTGCTGGCCGACGGCGAGATCGCCGTGTTCGGAGGACGCACCGCGGACCTCCCGGGCTACGACTGCGTCCCGTTCATCGTCGGCAGCGAGGGAACGGTCGGCATAGTGACGAAGGCGTGGGTGCGGCTACTTCCCCTCCCCGAGGACACGCGCACGTTCGTCGCGCTCTTCAGCGACGTCGAGTCCGGCGCTCGAGCAGCGAGCGCGATCATCGCCGGCGGCATCGTGCCAGCGGCGATGGAGATGCTCGACCGCACGACGATCCGTGCGGTGAACGCGGCGTTCGACGCGCATCTCCCGGAGGAGGCAGGGTCGCTGCTGCTCGTCGAGGTCGAGGGTCTGCGCGAAGAGACCGAGGCAGCCGCATCGGCGATCGTCTCGGTCTGCGAGAGCCGGGGCGCCTTCGGCGTGCGGACGGCGGCGACGCCGGCCGAACGCGAGCTGCTGTGGAAGGCGCGCAAGCTCGGGTACCCGGCGCTCGCGCGTATCCGCCCGAACAACTACCTGCACGACGCCGTGGTGCCGCGCTCGAAGCTTCCCGAGGTGCTCGCGAAGGTGAACGCGATCGCCGACCGCTACGGCTACATCATCGCGAACATGTTCCACATCGGCGACGGCAACCTCCATCCGGTGCTGCTGTTCGACGGCGCGGTGGAGCCGATCGAGCGCGTCATGGAGGCGAGCGCGGAGATCCTCAAGGTCGCGATCGACGCGGGCGGGACGCTCTCGGGCGAGCACGGGATCGGGCTCGAGAAGAACCACTTCATGTTCTGGGTGTTCGGGCCAGAGGATCTCGACGCGATGCAGCGCGCGCGGATCGCCTTCGATCCGAACGGCACGATGAATCCCGGCAAGATCTTTCCCGGTGGCTCGACGTGCGCCGACATCCCGACCGAGCGCATCAAACGCGGCCTCGCGGAGGGCATGTGGGTGTAGCCACGCAGGTAGCGGTGGCGGAGCGCGCGGTGGACGGCATGCTGCCGTCGCGCACCCTGCGGCCGCGGACGACCGCGGAGCTCGCCGCCCTCATCGCCGCGGCCGACCGCGCGCGCGAGGCCGTCATGCTGTGGGGCGGTGGGACGCGCATCGGCGTCGGCGATCCGCCGGAGCGCTACGACATCGCGTTGGACCTCACCGGGCTCGCGGGCGTCGTCGAGCACTCGCCGGCGGATCTCGTCTGCACGGTTCGCGCGGGCACCACGCTCGCCGAGCTCGCGGGCGCGCTGAGCGCGAGCGGTCAGCGCTGGCCGGTCGAGGCGCCGTGCGCCGAGCGAGCGACGGTGGGCGGCACCATCGCGAGCGCGGCGGCCGGCCCGTCGCGTCTGCGGTATCAGCATCCGCGCGACTGGATCATCGGCTGCACCGCGGTGCTGGGCGACGGCACAGTCACGCACGCCGGTGGGCGGGTCGTCAAGAACGCCACCGGCTACGACATGACACGGCTCTACAGCGGGAGCTACGGAACGCTCGTCGCTCTTGCCGAGGTCACGCTCAAGCTCATGGCGCTGCCGGAGCGCTCGATCACGCTGCGATCCGTGCACAGCGACATCACCGCCGGGCTGCGCGCGGCGGCGGCCCTGCGTGCGACGCATCTTCCGCTCGATGCGCTCGCGTTGCTGACCGGCGGCGCGGCCGAACGGATCGGCGAAGCACGCGCGAGCGTGTTCGTCCGCATCGCGGGTCCCGACGCCGCCGTGGATCGCGTCATGCGCGCGGTGCGAGAGCTTACCGGCGCCACACCATTCGTCGCGCGCGTCTGGGAAGACATCGCAGCGTTGTCGGCGAACTCGGATCGCGTCGCGCGCGCCGGCTGGCCGGCGGGCCACGACGTGCCCGTCGGGCTCGACGTCTCGAACGCCGTCATCTATCCCGGCAGCGGCATCGCGTTCGTCATGAGCGGGATCGACGTCGACGCGTTCGCGCGAATGCGTAACGCCGTCGAGTCCGCCGACGGCGCCCTGATCGTCGAGCGGGCCGACGCCGACTTCAAACGTGCGGTCGGCGGCGCGTGGGGTCGCCCACGCGTTCCGCTCGCCGTCGCGCGCGCGCTGAAGGACCGTTTCGATCCGCACGGCGTCCTCGCGCCTGGCCGCGTCCCGTTAGCCTCGAGCGGGTGACGATCGCTCCGCTGCGCGAGGTCGAGCCGGGGCTCCGCCAGTGCATCCACTGCGGGATGTGTCTCGAGGCCTGCCCGACCTATCAGATCACGCGGCTCGAGACCGAGTCGCCGCGAGGCCGGATCCATCTGATGATCAACATGCTCGAAGGCGGCCCGACGAGCGAGACGACGCGCCTGCATCTCGACCGTTGCCTTGCCTGTCGAGCCTGCGAGGTGGTCTGCCCGTCGGGCGTGCCGTACGGCCATCTCATCGAAGCGGCCCGCACGGTCATCGCGGAGGAGTCGCGTCCGCGCCGCGGCTGGCTCGCCGGTCGACTGCGCCGGCTCGCGCTCGACGTGCTGGCGGATCCGGCGTCTCTCGCCCGCGCGGCGGCGGTCCTTGGTCTCTACGAACGGCTCGGCCTGCGTGCGCTGCTGCATGCCACGGGCCTGACGCGTGTTCTGCCACGTGGCCTGCGGCGGCTGGAGGCCCTGTATCCGCCATTCGCGCGGCCGCGTTACCGCGCGCCCGCGATGCCACCCGCCCCGCGAGCGCGTGTCGCTCTCCTGCTTGGCTGCGTGATGCGTGTCGCGTACGGCGACGTCCACACCGCGGCCGGTCGCATCCTCGCGCGACAGGGCATCGCCGTGATCGACGCGCCCGCGCAGACGTGCTGCGGCGCGCTTCATGCGCATGCCGGCGAACGCGATGACGCCCGCGCGCTGGCGCGTCGCAACATCGCTGCGTTCGAGGACGCGGCCGTCGACGCCATCGTCGTTGACGCCGCCGGGTGCGGCGCGCAGCTCAAAGGCTACGGCGCGCTGCTCGCCGATGACGACGCGTGGCGCGAGCGCGCCGCCGCGTTCGCGGCGAAGGTGCGCGACGTGAACGAGTACCTCGCAGAGGTCGCCGGCGAGCGGCTGGGACGGCTCGACCTTCGCGCGACGTACCAGGACCCGTGCCATCTCGCACACGCGCAGGGGATCCGCAAGCAACCGCGCGACCTCCTGTCACGGGTGCACGGCCTGGAGCTGCTCGAGATGGCCGACGCGGATGTCTGCTGCGGCAGCGCGGGCTCGTACAACCTCACGCAGCCCGAGTACTCGGACCGGCTCCTCGCCCGCAAGGTGGACGCGATCCTCGCAACGGGCGCCGCTGCCGTCATCAGCGCGAACCCGGGCTGCATGCTGCAGATCGAGGCTGGGCTCAGATCCCGCGGCTCCCAGCTGCCGGTCTTTCACGTGGTCGAGGTGATCGACCGAGCGATGTCATAGGTGCTTCGCACGTACAGGCGTCGCGCGTGAGCGCGCGCCGCGTCCTGGTGATCGCGAGCGCAACGCTCGCAACGATCGTGGCGGTCGTCGCGCTGCTCTTCATCCCTCTTTCGATCGCGGTCGGCAATCCGCTGAACGCGGTCGCGGAGGCGCTGCTGCTCGCCCTCTGCGTGTGGTGGGTCGCGCGCGTCATGCGCGCGGATCGCCGTCGTCGGCTGGCGGCGGAGTCAGCTCTTCCTCCCGAATACCGCCCCGAGCGGCGTCAGCCACGACGACCGATCACGTTCCAGCTGCGCGAGACGCTCGTGACCTTCGCGATCTGGGCGACGCTGATCTTCGCGTTCGACGCTGTGGTGCTCGGCATGGATCCCTACATGAACGCGGGCGTCGCGGCCTTCGCGGGCTTCATGCTCGCGACGCTCACGGTGACCGGAAGGCACATGATGTTCCGTCTCACCGCCGAGGAAGAAGAAGATCGAGCGACGAGCGGTTCACCCGCGAAGAGCGAGACCGACAGAGCGTAGCGACGCGGCGAGGCCGGAGGGCCGAGCGCGAGGAGGAGGACGAGTAGGTGGATCTTGGCGTTCAAGTTGAGCCACAGTTCGGCTTCAGCTACGCGGACGTTATCGGGATCGCGCGCGTGGCAGAAGACGCCGGTTTTCGGACCCTTTGGGTCTCCGACCATCTGCTGCTCAATCCCGACGCGGTCGCGACCGATTGCCTCGAGGCCTGGACCCTGCTCGCCGCGCTGGCGGTGGACACGAAGAAGATCCGCATCGGTCCGATGGTCACCTCGCAGTCGTACCGCAACCCGGCGCTGCTCGCGAAGATCGCGGCCGGCGTGGACCAGATGTCGGGCGGGCGCCTCGAGTTCGGCGTGGGCGCGGGCTGGAAGGAGGTCGAGTACGAGGCGTACGGCTACGAGTTCCCGGACGCGTCCAGGCGCGTGACTCAGCTGGTGGAGACGCTCGAGATCTGCACGCGCCTGTGGACGGAGCCGAAGGCGACGTATCGCGGCAAGCACTACCGGATCGAGGACGCCGTGTCGTCTCCGAAGCCAGTGCAGAAGCCGCTCCCGATCTGGATCGGCGGCACCAAGCCACGCGTCATGCGCGTCGCCGCGAAGTACGCGCACGCCTTCAACATGTCGGATCCGAGCCGGCCCGCGGAGACGCGCATCGCAGAGCTGAAGACCGCGCTCCCCGAGGCCTGCAAGGCCGTTGGCCGCGACGAGTCGACGCTCAAACGGAGCCTGTTCATTCAGGTGCTCGTCGCGCCGACACGACACGAGATCGACGAGATCGCCGGCGAGCTCGGCTCGCGCGCGAAGACGTCCCGCGCAGAGTGGCTCAAGGCGCGCCCGGCGATGATCGTCGGGACGCCCGATGAGGTCGGCGAGCGCCTGCGCGCGATCGCCGCCGGCGGCATCGATCACGCGAACGTGATGTTCCCCTACAAGTTCGAGGTGATCGGCGTGCGCGCGCTGCAGGAGATCGTGAGATCGCTGTGAGACGCGAGCCGCGCAGCGCCGCCAAGGGCGCGCTCTAGTGGATCAGGTCGAGGAGACCGTCGGGATACAGCGGCGCGCGCTCGTAGAGTTGTGAGTCCTGGAAGCGGACCGCGTACACACGGACCAGCTGATGACCCGCGCCGCCGAGGAACGTGAAGATGTTCTCGATCGTTCCGAGATACCGCGGATCCTCGACTCGCACGCCGAGCTCCTCGTCGATCTCGCGCACGACGGTTTCTGCGCCGCGCTCTCCGAACTCGATCCCGCCACCCGGCGACCGCCAACCGGTGATGCGCTTGGTCGGGTCTGGGACCTCGGAAACCAGGATCTCGTCGCCGCGGCGAAGCACTGCGATCGCGATCGCTCGGTCGAGGTCGCGGCTCACTCCCTTGGGCGCTTGGTGTGGTGGTCCGTAGCGCGCTGATACGCGGATGCGAGCGCGACCAGGAGCGGCTCCGAAAACTTGGGGCCGACGAGCTGCAACCCCACCGGCATCCCGTCGGTCCCGAATCCGCAGGGGAAGAAGATCGCGGGTAGTCCGGCGAGGTTGCCGGCGGCTATGAGTCCGGTGTTTCCGGGCCGCTTCGCGGGAGGCGGGTTGCTGGCGGTCAGCAGGTCCAGAGCCTGCGTGATCGGCGTCGCCGTGATCGTGCGGCCGACCGAGAGGATGACGTCGGCGTCCTTGAAGATCTCGGCGAAGGCGGCCGAGACCGTGACGCGCAGGCGCATGGCCTGGAGGTAGTCACGCGCGCGGATGTCCAGGGACGCACGAAGGCCTGCCTTCTGACGCGTGTCGACGAGCTCCTCGAAGCGCTCGCCCTCGATGAGCTCGGAAAAGATCGTGGCACCCTCGGCCGCGTAGACGGTGGACACGAGCGGGCCGAACGGCAGCACGGGCAGCGCCGCGCGCGCGAGCCTCGGAACCAGCCGGCGGAACTCGGCCACGCCCTGTTCGAGCGCTCGCTTCGCCTCGGGCGACGCGTGATCGTCGATGTCCTCCTGGGCGAACGCCACGCGCGCGCGCTTCACGGCGGAGGCCGCGCCGCGCGCGTCCAGAGGCTTGAAACGCCGACCCGACGCCGTCGGGTCGGCGCCATCCGGGCCGGCGATCGCTTCCAGCACCACACCGCAGTCGTCGGCGCTGCGCGCCATCGGCCCGATCTTGTCGAGCGTCCACGAGAGCGCCATCGCGCCGTGCCGGCTCACCAGACCGTACGTGGGGCGCAGACCGGTCACGCCGCAGTACGCGGATGGAGTGCCGATCGAACCGGAGGTCTCCGAACCGAGCGCGTACGGCACGAGACCGCCCGCGACCGCGGCGCCGGATCCGCTCGACGATCCACCGGACCAGCGCTCGACGTTCCAGGGGTTGCGTCCCGGACCCTGGAGCGATGCGCTCGGATAGCGATAGCCGCCGCCGCCGGCGAGCTCCACCATCGCGAGCTTCGCCGCGAGTACCGCGCCCGCGCGCTTCAGCTTCGCGACCGCCGTCGCATCCGCCTCGATGACCTGATCGCGGTACGGCGGCGCCCCCCACGTCGTCGGTGCGCCCTTCGCCGCGAGCAGATCCTTCGCGCCGTACGGGATGCCGAGCAGCGGTCGTCGCTCGCGACGCCTCAGTGCCGCGTCCGCGCGCTTCGCTTCGGCGAGCGCGCGCTCCCGCATGACCGTCGCGACCGCGTTGTAGCGTGGACCGACGCGCGCGAGACGGTCGCACGTCTCCTCGGCGAGCTCAACCGCCGAGACCCTGCGTTTGCGCAGCGCGCTCTGCAGCTCCGCGATGGTCGCGAAGCGGTGATCGCTCAGGGGCGGTAGACCGTTGGCGGCTCTGTCGCGATCGGAATGCGCTGTTTGCGTATCTCCGTCGCGTTCTTCTCGACCGTGGCGCGTGCCTCATCCGCGAGTCGCGCCGGATCGTCGATGGGGCGCGCGTCTTCTTGCTGCGCCGTCGGCTCGCGCTCGCTCTTTCGCGCCTTTTCTTTCACGGAATGCGCAGGATAGCGTGATACCCTCGGTCAATGGAGTCGCCGCCGATGCAGCGTCGGTATCCCATCGTCGAGCGTCCGCTTTCGCCGCGCGATTACGACATGCCGGTCGGCTGGTGGGGCTGGAACTGGGATCCGCCAGTGCCGATGTCCATCGCGCAGCTGCTCGAAGCGGGCAACATGGACGCGCGGACGGCGGCACTGTGCGGCATGACCATCGAGTCGCACGGCTCGATGCTCATCGCGGCGGAGCAGCCGCACTCGGGCAAGACGACGACGCTCACGGCGCTGCTCGATTTCCTGCCGAACGCGACGCGTCGCGTCTTCATCCGCGGTTGGGCGGAGACCTTCGACTTCCTCGGCCAGACCAGACCGGACGCGACGCTGCTGCTCGCCAACGAGCTTTCGTCGCACCTGCCGGTCTACCTCTGGGGCCCGAAGGCGGTGCGCGTCTTCGAGACACTCCGGCGCGGCTACGCCCTCGCATCGACCCTGCACGCCGATTCCTGCGACGAAGCGCTGGCTCAGCTCGTCGGCGAGCTCGGCATCCATCGGAGCGATCTCGCCCGCGTGAACCTGCTCATGGTCATGCGCATTTACGCGACGACCGGCGGCGGGTACGCGCGCCGCGTCGTCTCCGTGCACCGGCTCGTTCCGCGCGGCGGGACCGTTGCGGCGCTACCGCTCGTCGAGCACAATGAGCGCGCCGACTCGCACGAACACGACGAGTCTGCCGAGATCGACCTGCTTCACTCGCTTCGGCAGAGCGCCGACCGCGCGGGCCTCGCGGAAGAGCTCGACCGGCGTTCCGAGCATCTCTCCGACCTCCTCGGGCGCGGTTGCCGCGCCATCCCCGAAGTCCGCGCCGCGCTGGCGTCCTATCGCGGCGAGCCGGTCCCCAATGACGTCAGAGGAGATCCCGTCGAATGACAGCCCGACCAACGACCATCGGCGCGCTGCGCGAGACCGGCTTTCAGAGCCGCACGGTGAAGCAGGAGCTCCGCTCGAACCTCATCACCGCGCTCGCGGAGAAGCGGACGCTGTTCCAGGGCATCGTCGGTTACGAGGCGACGGTGATCCCGCAGATCGAGAACGCCATCCTTTCGGGCCAAGACATCATCTTCCTTGGCGAACGCGGGCAAGCCAAGACGCGCATCGCGCGCCAGCTCGTGGAGCTGCTGGACCCGGCCGCGCCGGCCATCGCGGGCTGCGAGATCAACGACGATCCCTTCAAGCCGATCTGCGCCGCGTGCAAGTACCGCGTCGCGAACGACGGCGACTCCGTCGAGCTCGTCTGGCTGTCGCGCGACCAGCGCTACAGCGAGAAGCTCGCGACGCCCGACATCTCGATCGCCGACCTCATTGGCGAGGTCGACCCGATCAAGGTCGCCGAGGGCCGGTATCTCTCGGACGAGCTCACGATCCACTACGGCCTCGTGCCGCGCACGCACCGTGGCATCTTCGCGCTGAACGAGCTGCCGGACCTCGCCGAGCGCGTGCAGGTCGGGCTCCTCAACGTGATGGAAGAGCGGGACGTGCAGATCCGCGGCTACAAGGTCCGGCTTCCGCTCGACCTGTTCGTCGTCGCTTCGGCGAACCCCGAGGACTACACGAACCGGGGACGCATCATCACGCCGCTGAAAGACCGCTTCGGCTCGCAGATCCGCACTCACTACCCAAAGGATCTTGCGATCGAGGTCGGGATCATGGAGCAGGAGCGCAACATCTTCGTCGACGAGGGCATCACGACGATCGTGCCGGGGTACATGAAGGAGGTGCTCGCCGAGCTCTCGCAGCTCGCGCGCCGCTCTCCCGAGATCTCGCAGCGATCGGGCGTGTCGGTCCGTGTGACCGTCTCGAACTACGAGAACCTGGTTTCGAGCGCGCTCAAGCGTTCGCTGCGCACCGGCGAGACGACCATCGTTCCGCGCATCAGCGACCTGCCCGCGGTCGTCGCATCGACCGCCGGCAAGATCGAGCTCGAGTCCGTGGGTGACGTCTCGGAGGAGAAGGTCATCGAGCGTCTCGTCGCGCGTTCCGTGCTCAACGTCTTCAACCGCACGTTCTCGCTGGCGGAGTTCGATTCGCTCCTCGCGGCGTTCGGTCGCGGTGCGACGATGCACGTCTCGTCGACCCAGGCGAGCGGGGAGTACGTGAAACAGGCGCTGCAGATCCCCGGGATGAAGGGCGCGGTGGCGAAGCTCGGCGCGTCCGGGAATCCCGCGGCGGTGGCGGCGGCCGTGGAATTCGTTCTCGAGGGTCTGCACCTCAACCGCAAGCTGAACAAGGAGCGCGGTGACGCGCGCTCGACCTTCCGCGCGTGAGCGAGCTGCCACGACTCGATGACTTCGGTCGCGAGATCCGGTACTCGCGCTGGGACGGAACGCAGCGGCTCGACGCGCTCGAGGCGGACGAGCTCCTCGGCGCGATGTCCGACGAGCTGCTCGCCGGCGGCGACCTCGAAGACGCACTCGCTCGACTCTCGCGCTGGGGCTTGCCCGGTCGCATGGAGGGCATGAAGGACCTCCTCGAGCGCCTCCGCTCGGCGAAGCAGAAACGCGCCGAACGACACGATCTGTCCAAGGTGTTCGACGAGCTCAAGGAAAAGCTCGAGGAAGTGAAGCGCCTGGAGCGCGAGGGCCTCGAGCGACGGCGCAACGCCGAGGCGCCCAACGAGCAGCTGCGTCTGGGCATGCAGAAGATCGCGGAGGAGCGTCTGGCGCAGCTCGCCGCGCTGCCGGATGACTTCGGCCGCGCGGTGCGCGCGCTCAAGGATTACGAGTTCGTCGAGCCGAAGGCCGCCGAGAAATACCAGGAGCTGCTGAAAGACCTGCAGGAGCAGGTGCTCGGCTCGTACTTCAAGAACATGCGCGATTCGCTGCGCAACCTCACGCCCGAGCAGCTCGAGCGCACCCGCCAGATGATCCGCGACCTCAACCGCGCGCTGAAAGAGCGCATGGAGGGCGGCGAGCCCGATTTCGAGGCGTTCCAGCGGCAGTACCCCGAGCTCGCAGGCGGCGCGAAGGACTGGGACGACCTCCTGCGCCAGCTGGCGCAGGGCATGTCCGCGATGCGCTCGCTCTGGCAGAGCATGTCGCCGGAGATGCGCGAGCAGCTCGAGGGCATGCTCGGCGCGGCCCTGGGCGATCCGGGCCTGCAGTCGGCAATGAACGACCTGGCCGAGACGCTCTCACAGCTCATGCCGATGGAGAGCTACGACCACGCGGTCTCCGGCGACGACCCGATGACGCTGGCTGAGGCGCTCGGCTTGATGGACGAGATGAACCAGCTGTCGGATATGGAGGACACCGTGCGCTCGGCGCGCGCCGCGGAGGACCTCGGATCGCTGAACGCGGACGACGTCGAGAAGCTCGCCGGTCCTGGCGCGCGTCAGTCGCTCGAGCAGCTGCGGAAGATGACGGAGCTCCTCGAAGAGGCGGGCCTCATCCGGAAGGACGGCGAGCGCTACGAGCTGACGCCGCGTGGTATCCGCAAGATCGGACAGCGCTCGCTCGAGGACATCTTCGCGACGCTCAAGCGTGACGCGTTCGGAAGCCATCGCGCGCGCACGCGAGGCCGCGGCGGCGATCCGACTGACGAGCTCAAGACGTACGAGTTCGGTGACCCGTTCCTCCTCGACCTGCCGGAAACGGTCAAGAACGCCGTCTACCGCGACGGCGCGCACGTGCCGGTGAAGCTCGCGGCGGAGGACTTCTCGGTCTACCGCACCGAGCTCATGACGCAGTCGGCCACGGCCATCCTGGTGGACGTCTCGCGCTCGATGCTCTTCCGCGGGTGCTTCCTGGCGGCGAAGAAGGTCACGCTCGCGCTCGACTCACTGATCCGCTCGACGTTCCCGAAGGACGACCTCTACATCGTCGGCTTCTCCGCGCTCGCGAGCCAGCTGAAGCCGCAGGACCTGCCGCGACTCACCTGGAATGAGTACATCTACGGCACGAACATGCAGCACGCGTTCGAGACGGCGCGGACGCTGCTCGCGCGCTCGCGCGGAAAGAACAAGCAGATCATCCTCATCACCGACGGCGAGCCGACGGCACACTTTGAGCCCGGCGACCCCGACCCGAAGTTCGCGTACCCACCGACCCCGCGTACGCGCGAGATGACGCTACGTGAGGTCCTCCGATGCACGCGCGAGGGCATCACGATCAACACCTTCATGCTCGCGCGTGGCCACTACCTGGTGGACTTCGTGAATCAGATGTCGAAGATCAACACCGGGCGCGCGTTCTACGTGGAGCCCGAGCGTCTCGGCGAATACGTGCTCGTCGACTACGTGTCGCACAAGCGGCGGCGGGTCGCCTGACGCGCTAGGCCGTCCTGCGCCGGTGCACCGACAGGAGCGCGGCGATGACGCAGACCGCCGCTCCGAAGAGCGGCCAGAGCACGATCCCGATGGTCGCCCCGATGAAGCCGAACGCAGCGCCGAACCGGTCGCCCGGCAGCGTTGACAGCCCGACGAGGTTGCCCGTCTGCGCGAGCCACGCCGTGAACGCGCCGATGAAACCGGTGACGCCGCCGATGACGGCGGTCCAGCCGACAGCGAACGGCGTTTCGAAGTCGAAGCCACCCTCGCCAACGAGCGCGCGTGCGATGACGATCCACGCCGCGACGGACACGATGCCGCCGAGCCAGCCGACGACGGGCAGCTGCTCGAAGAACGTGATCGCCACGAAGGCGATGCAGCCGAGCGTCAGGTACCAAAGACCGCGCACGTCCTTAGCCTACCGAGTCCGACGCGCTCGGTTCCGTATCACGCATCACGCTCGGGCTGCCGGGTCGCCGGTCTTGATGAAGCCGAGGGCGCGCCGCCACGCATCCTCGGACGCCTCGAGGTGTTCGGCGAACGTGCGATCGAAGAAAGAATGCGGCGCGCCCGGATAGGTCACGAGGTGGTACTCGACGCGCGCCTCCTTCAGCGCACGGTCGAACTCGTCGATCTCGCTCGCCGGGATGCCCGGGTCGGCGCCGCCGAAGAGGCCAAGCACCTTCGCCCGCATCCGTCGTGCGCGGTCCTTGGGCGCCGTGCCCTCCTCGCCCTCCCGGGTGGAAAGACGGCCGTAGAAACCGATCACGCCTGCGAACTCGACGTGCTCGGCCGAGGCGAAGAACGCCTGCCGGCCGCCCATGCAGAAGCCAAGGACATAGATGTGGCGCGCGTCCGTCGCGCCGCGAAGGTGTCCCATCGCGCTCGCGATGTCCGCTTGGATCGTGGTCACCTTCGTCTTGGCGACGTGTTCGCGGAACTCGAAGTCGTCGCCACGGCGCGATGTGCCCGCGGTGCGCCCGAAGTAGTCGAAGGCGATCGCGTGCACGCCGGCTGACGCGAACCGCTCGGCGAGCTCTTCGTAGAACGGGTGCAGTCCGCGCACGTCCGGCGCGATCACGACGCCGCGATCACCCTCGCCGGCCTTCGCGAGATGCGCGCGGAAGCGGGTTGCGTCCTCGCTCGTGAGGATGATGTCCTCTCCGCCAGCGCCGCCGGAGATCGGAAGGAGATCCGTGGGAACATCGGGCGGGCGAGCGCCCGGCGGATGACACATCGAGGGCTAATGCTGCCACCCTTTGACTGGGTATGCTCCGACCATGGCCGACCTGAGTGAGCGCGTCGCCGCGAAGATCGCAGAGATGCGTCCCTATCTCGAGCGCAGCGGCGGACACGTCGACCTCGTCGAGGTAGAGGATGGCATCGCGAAGATCCGCGTGGCGCTGACACGACCAGGGCCGAGTCGGCTCGTCGCGTCGCTCCAGCTGAAGAGCGGCGTCGAGCGAGCGCTGCGCACCGACATCCCCGAGCTCCGCGGTGTCGAGGCCGTGAACCTGCCGCCGTACTCCGAGCTCGGCTGGGACCAGCCGGACTTCCGACCGGCGGAGCTGCCGACGCCGTCGGATCTCGACGGGGACCGCTAAGAGACCCGCTCTGGGCTAGAGGAGCAGCGCCGGCGCGAGCGCGCGCCAGTCCGCGAGCGGGTGCGCCGCGAGATCGGCACGGAGCACCTGTACGCAGACGTGATCGGCGCCGTTCGCGAGATGTTTCTCGACGCGCGTGCGGATCGCGCCGGCGTCGCCCCAGGCGACGATCGCGTCCACCAGCGCGT
The DNA here is from genome assembly GCA_031395235.1 of Chloroflexota bacterium. GTDB lineage: Bacteria > Chloroflexota > Limnocylindria > P2-11E > P2-11E > CF-39. Next base: position 1,182 of record JANNUM010000319.1, on the reverse strand, counting down.
CGCTGCCGTCGTTCGCGAGGTCGGCGTCGCTCCAGCCGATGCGCTTCAGGTTGTTCGCGTAGTTCTCGAGCGCGAGGTAGCGCTTCATGTGCTTGCGCGCCGTCGCGCGTGCGAGCGTCGGGTCTGTCGACAGGACCGCGGCTTGTTCTACCGCGAGGAGCGGTCCCGCGCCGAGCTCCTTGCGCGCGACTGTCGTGTGCTCAACTGGGACGAAATATGGATGCGCGCCAAGCGAGTGTTCGCCGGCGAGACGGAGCATCCGGGGGCCGAGTGCCGCGAGCACGCGGCCAGGTGGCTCGGGCGGAGCCGCGCCGGTGAACGGCGCCTTGTCCATCGCTTCGAGATACCGCGACATGCTCTCGACCGGCTTGTCGTACGACGCGCCACGCATCTTCACAACGGGCGCGTGGCTCACGCCGATGCCGAGGAGAAAGCGGCCGGGGTAAGCCTCTGAGAGTGTGCGGTGCCCGTTGGCCATCGCCGTCGCGTCGCGGGCCCACATATTCGCGATGCCGCTTGCGATGACGAGCCGCTCGGTCGCCGCGAGCAGCAGACCAGCGTGAGCGAAGATCTCTTTGCTGCCCAGCGACTCGGGGATCCAGAGCGCCGCGATACCGAGACCTTCGAGCTCGCGCACGTAGTCACGGGCTGCGACGGCGGAAAGCCGCTCGATGTCGAACGTCCACGCGCCGACGCGACCGAGGCGCTTGGCCCATTTGCGGGCCTCGTCGTGGTCGCTCACTTGTAAGAGCGTATCCGCGGCGCGACCGAGGCGATGTCGGCGTCACGCATCCCCTCGGCACCCAGAACGATCAGCCGCTCGCGCGCCGCGGTAGCGTCGTCGATGAGCTGGCTCACCTCGACCCCCTGACAGCGTGGCGCGAAAGGACGGAGACGCTCGATCCCTTCGTCCAGCAGGGTGGAAGCGCCGTGGAAGTTGCCGTTGCGCCAGTGATGGAAGCCGACACCGACCTGGAGGATCCCGTGGTAAAGGCCGCGGACCGGTGCGCGCGTGTCGCGCCAAAGCAGCTCGAGCGTCTCATGCTGGTCGAAGAACTCGCCGGCGTTGAATTGCTCGATGCCGCGAATGAGCTCGGACGGTGGTGGCTCGTCACATCTGGCTCGAAAGGGCTCGTCGATCTCACCGCCGGGAACGCGCTTGGGCGGCCGCGCCGACTTGCG
>JANNUM010000107.1:0-7309 GCA_031395235.1 Chloroflexota bacterium | reverse complement strand
GCAACGTCCTTCGTCAAATCCGACCAGCTCGTCGCGGCCAACGCTATGAACGCGCTCAACAACAACCTCGCGCGCCTCATCGGACCAGCGGTGGGTGGCCTCATCGCCGCGACGTTCGGACTCATGGGCGTCGCGCTCGCCGATGCGGTCTCGTTCTTCGGCGCGGCCGCGCTCGTCGCACTCATCCGGACGTCGGGCGCGGTCGAGGATCGTCCGATGACCGAACCCGCATCGGCGTGGCGCCGTCTGTGGCGCGAGTGGGCGGCTGGGTTAGGGGTCGGGCTGAGTAGTAGGCCGCTCGTCGTGGTGTTCGTATTGATCGCGATCAGCTCGCTCGGCGAAGGCGTATTCAGCGTGCTCTATGTCCTGTTCGTCAATCGAGTCCTCGGCGGAGGCCCGACGGAGATCGGTGTGCTCATGTCGGCGCAAGCGAAGGGCGGGCTCATCGGCGCGCTCGCTGTAGTGCCCGTCGGTCACCTCGTCAGTCCGGCCCGGTTGCTCGGCCTCGCGGCTGTGACGTTCGGCGGGATCGACTTCATCATCTTCAACTCGCCAGCGTTTGGATCGACCTTCGTCTTCATAGCTGCGCTGTTCGTTCTCGTCGGCGTGCCGGTGGCGGTGTTCTTCCCAACTGTGAACGCCATCATCCAGAGCACGGTCGCCGACGCGTATCGCGGCCGCGTCCTGGGCGCGCTCGGAACGACAATGGCACTCCTCGGATTGACTGGTATCGGCATCGCCGGCACGCTCGGGGATGTCGTCGGTGTCGTTCCCATCCTCAACATCCAAGCGATCGCGCACATCATCGCGGGCCTCGTCGTTCTCGCGATACTGCCAGGCGCGTTGCGTGCGCGGGTCGGCAACGCCCAGGCTGGTTAGGCGGGCGCGAGCCTCCGCCGCGTCGCTTCGAGATCAGCGGGGTTGCTGAAGACCGGATAGACCGCGAACCCCGTCGCCTTCGAGATCGTGTCGACCGCCGTGGGATTGTGCGACGGGAAAGCGATGGTAAGGACCTGGCCCTCGTGGCCCACGACCGCGACGTTGAACTCCCGCGCGAGCGCGACCGGGATGAGCGCCTGCAGCTCGCGGGTCGCGAGACGCGCGGGATCGGAAAGGTACGGCGCGGGCGGGAGCGTCGCGCGCGTCGGTCGCAGCGCGCCGCGCGGACCATCCGCGAACGCATGCTCCCAGACGCGGATACCGCCGCCGGCCTGCTTCGCGCGATACATCGCGCTGTCCGCGGCCTCGACGAGCGCGTTCGCGTCGCCGGCCGGGCGCGGGAAGGTCGCGATGCCGATCGAAAGGCCGAGCGGGATCCCGGCATCGCGCAGCTCGCCGGGCAGCGCCACGGTCTCCGCCTTTTCGAGAACGCGGCGCGCGACGCGCGCCGCGACCTCGGTGTCGGCATCGGGGAGGATCACCGCGAACTCGTCGCCGCCGTAGCGCGTCGGCACGTCATACAGGCGGACGGCCTGCTTCAGAGCCGAGGCCACCGACTTGAGGACCTGATCGCCGACGCGATGCCCGAAGCGGTCGTTGATGAGCTTGAACTTGTCGACGTCGATCATGAGCAGGGCGAGAAGATGCTCGGCGCGCAGCGCGCGATTCGTCTCGGCCTCGAGCCGCTTGTCGAAGTGGCGCCGGTTGAAGAGCCAAGTGAGCGGATCGGTCTCGGCGAGCCGCTGTAGCGCCTCACCTTGCTCCTGCTGGACCAGGCAAGCCCCGATGTGACCGGCGATTATCTCCAGCGTAGCGAGGTCCGTCTCCTCGAACGGGCGCCCGTCAAAGCGGTCCGTGACGTTGAGCACGCCGCGGGCGGCGTCGTCGATCATGATCGGGACAGACATAAAGGAATCGGAGCGGTACTGGCCGCCGCTCACCGAGACGGGCGCCTCCCCGCCGCGTACCAGGAGCGAGCGCTTCGATGCGACTACGTGTCCGGCAACGCCCTCGCCGGGTAGCACTCGCACCGCACGCTTGACGTCGTCGGCGAGGCCGAGGGCATGCGCGATGACGAAGTCGTCGCTCGCATCCTCCCGCAGCATCAGCGATGCACGCTCACCGCGGACCAGCTCCGTGGCCACACGGAAGATCGAGTAAAGCAAATCCTCTGCACGACCTTCGCTGAGGTCTTCCACCTGGTCTCCCCACTCTTGCGTCGCGGCGCGCACGGGGCAGGCGATCGTCCTTGCCTGCTTCCCTGCTGTACTTCGGGCAGTCTGCGGTCCAACTAGAGGGGGTCACAAGATGGTGCTACCGGTTTGACCGCCGACCGATACCGTCGTCCAGCGCTCCAGCTCACTGCCACTCGCGCGCGGCGATCTTCACGAAGAGGGCGAGGCCGTCGAGTCGTGTCGCGAGCACGGAAATGGCCCCGTCGACGCTCTGGAGCGTCCCGGTGACCACGACGGCGACGTTCGCGTCGAGCACGCGCTTGTGCTGGCGGTAAGTCGCCGGCCGGATGATCACGTTCGCCATACCGGTTTCGTCCTCGAGGGATAGGAATACGTGACCGTGCGCGGTTTCGGGGTGCTGCTTGACCACGACCGCGCCGGCGACGTGAACGGTGGCTCCGTGGCCACCCCTCGCGAGCCCAGCAGCGGTGAGGACGCCGCGACGATCCAGGTCCGCGCGGTAGAAGCGCATGATCTGCGGCCCGGTCGGAATGCCGGTGATGCGGTAGTCGAGCGCGACGCGCTCCTGCTCGGTGAGCGCGGGCAGCGCCGGCGCGTCGGACGTCGGAAGCGCGAGCGCCGGTCGCGTGAACGCCGGTGAGGTGCGATGCGCATCGCGCGCGCGCCACAGCAGCTCGCGGCGCGCCTCGCCGAACGCGTCGAACGCGCCGAGCAGCGCGAGGTTGCGCAGCGCCTCCTCCTTGAGGCCGACGCGCCGCGCGAATTCATCAAAGCTCTGGAACGAGCCGCCGCGATCGCGCTCGGCGACGATGCCCTTCGCCTCGGCAGCGCCAAGTCCTTTGACACTCTCGAAACCGAGACGGACGTCATGCGTGCGGCACTTGCGATGTGCAGCGATCGTGTTCGAGAAGTCGTGGGGATGGCTATCCGACAGAGACGTCGAGAGGTCGCGGGGCGCAGTGTGCGAGCGGTCGTTGAGCGATGCCGGGCTTGTGCCAAGCCCGGCATCGTGAGTTGACCCAGCGAGCACACTGCGCACCGCGGCATCCTCGACGACAGCTTTGGCGCACGACAGATTCACATCGACCGGCAAGATCGCGATGCCATGACGCTTCGCATCGCCCGCGATGACGGCCGGCGAGTAGAACCCCATCGGCTGGTTATTGAGCAGCCCGACATAGAACTCGGCCGGGTAATAGAGCTTCAGGTGCGCGGTGTGATAGGCGGTGAGCGCGAACGCGGCCGCGTGGCTCTTGCAGAACCCGAACTCGGCGAACGCGGCGATCTGCCGGAAGATCTCGTGGGCAACGTCGACGCCGACACCCTTCGCGCTCGCGCCCTCGACGAACGGCGCGCGCAGCTTCTCCATGTCGGCCGACGACCGCGCGCGACTCATCGCGCGGCGCAGCTTGTCTGCCGCAGCCGGCGAGAAACCCGCGACGGCCATCGCGACGCGCAGGATCTGCTCCTGGAAGAGGATCACGCCGAGCGTCTCCTTGAGGCTCGGCTCGAGCAGCGGGTGCGCGTACGTCACCGGCTCGCGGCCCTGCCGGCGGTTGATGTACGGATTCACCATGTTCCCCTGCAGTGGACCGGGTCGGATGATCGCGACCTGCACGACGATGTCCGCGAAGCAGCGCGGACGCACGCGCGGTAGTGCCTGCGCCTGTGCGCGGCTCTCTACCTGGAACAGGCCGATGGTGTCGACCTCGCAGATGAGGTCGTAGACCGCCTCGTCGTCGAGCGCGATAGTGCCGAGCTCGAGACGCTCACCGTGCCGCGCCTCGATATCGGCGACGGCGTCCTTGATGAGCGAGAGCGTGCGCAGGCCCAGGAGGTCCATCTTCACCAGGCCGAGGTCCTCGATGTCGCGCTTGTCGAACTGCACCACGTTGCGGTCGGGCATCGTCGCGCGCTCGATCGGCACGGTGTCCACGAGCGGCCACTTGGTGATGAGCATGCCGCCGTTGTGGATCGAGAGGTGCCGTGGGAAGTTCGCGATGGCGAGGGTCAGCTCGCGGAAGAGTGGAAATCGGGTGCGCTCTTTCTCGTCCATCAAGCCCGCAAGATCCTCGAGCGTGTCCGCGACCGGTCGCGCAGCCTCCCAGGCCTTTGACTGGGGCCCAGCCGGGGCCAGCGAAGCCGGACCCGGCCGAACGTATTCCGTTGTGTACGCGGGATGCCTTGCCGAGCTTGGATACGCTCGCGGGTCGACGTGGTATTGGTCGATCGACTTCGCCATGCGGTCGACCGTCTCGTCGCGGAAGCCGAGCGCCTTGGCGATCTCGCGGCTCGCCGACCGCGCGCGATAGGTGACGACGTTGCAGACCATCGCCGCATAGCGCTCGCCATACTTCTTGTACACGTACTGGATGACTTCCTCGCGGTCGTTCGACGCGATGTCGAGGTCGATGTCCGGCATCGTGCGACTGTCCTCGGTGAGGAATCGCTCGAAGAGGAGCTCGTGCTCGATCGGGTCGACCTTCGTGATATCGAGCACGTAGGCCACGATCGAGTCGGCCGCGGACCCGCGGCCCTGCGCCGGGATCCGCCGCTCCTTGCAGAAGCGAACGACGTCCCAGTTGATGAGGAAGAACTCCGCGAGGCCGCAGCGGTCGATGACGCTCAGCTCGTGCGCGAGCTGCATCGCGACGCCCGGGGTCATCAGCCCGTACTTCTCGCGCGCGCCATCCTGGCAAAGCGCGTAGAGGAAGGAGAATGCGGTGTGGGCCTGCGGCACCGGGAAGCCGGGAAGGCGATCCTGGCCGACCATCGAGCCCGAGGACCCCTGTTCAGCTCGCGACGCGAGCGTGCCACGCGTTCCGCCTGGACCGATCGTCTCGAGGTCGAGCGTGCACGCGTCGGCGATGGCGCGCGCGTTCGCGAACGCCTCGGCGTGACGCCCCAGCCGCTCGCGCAGGATCGTCTCGTCCTTCAGCCAGTACTCGCCGTTCGGCTTGAGCCGGTTGCCGGCGTCGTCAAGCGTCACGCCGAGCTCGATGCAGCGCAGCACGTCGTGCAGGCGGCGGCCCTCCGGTCGCGCGTAGTGGACATTGTTGGTGACCACCGCGCCGAGGCCCTGCTCCGCCGCGAGCTGCGCGAGCGCGTCGCACAGCGCGGGATCGTCGGGATCGAGGTGGTCCGAGAGCTCGACGAAGCAGCGCTCGCCGAAGATCCCCGCGAGCCGTGAGAGCGCCTCGCGCGCCGCATCGACGTCACCGCCGCGCATCGCGCGCGGCACCGCGCCGTACGTGCAGCCAGTGAGCGCGAAGAGGCCCTCGGCGTTCTCGGCGATGAGCGCGAGCGTCGCACGCGGCTTCGTCTTCTCACCGGCGAGCTGCGCCGCGGAGATCGTGCGACAGAGGCTGCGCCAGCCAGTGCGATCGCGCGCGATGAGCACCAGATGCCCGAAGTCGAGTGTCTGTATCTCCACGCCATAGATCGGACGGATGCCTGCGTCCTTCGCGGCGTTCCAGAAACGGACCGCGCCGTACAGGCCGTTCGTGTCGGTGAGCGCGAGCGCGTCCATCCCTCGCTCGGCCGCCGCCGTGACGAGCTCCTCTACGTCGGAGGCCCCATCGAGAAACGAATAGTTCGAATGCGTGTGCAGCTCGACGTAGCCGGGCACGTCACGTGCTCCCCATGTACGGATGCGTGTTTTCCCGGTGTTCTTCGCGGTGGCGATCCTCGTTGCGATCGTTGGACTCAGCGCGAGCGCGACGGATACGGTCGTGCGCTGCGGTCAGGTGAGCGAGCGAGCGCCCGCTTCGTTCGTGCTGTTGTCGCCCGGCGTCGATCCGCTGCGGGTCGTGATCCCGTACGGCATGGTGAGCGCGCCTGCCGACTACACGTGCGTGTCCGTGCTCCCTGGCAGACCGGCCGCACAGCTCGTCGGTCTTCTTACGCCGGACATGCCGGGATACGTGGCCGAGCAGTAATCGCGCAGCCTCCGCTGCGCTCATCTGCTTGGCGTGTGCGCTTCGCGCACGCCGCAGTAGCACTTAGTCCATAACGCGCTGAAGCCAGCTCGAGCCCGATCCGCGGTCGGTGTACACGTCGCAGACCATGCCGTCCGCGGTGCGGAGCGTGAGGTAGTCGCGCGCAGGTCCGCCCTTCCACCACTCGGCCTCTACGCGCCAGCGACGCATGACCTCGACGACGGTGAAGCGCCGACCCGCGATCTGCAGCAGCGTGAGCTCCCCTTCGTCCCATACGAGGCGTGCCGGGATCGGGTCGGCGAACAGGCGCGTCACGTGATGACCTCTTTCCACTCCGCCGCGCGTTCGGGTAGACGGGCATCCGCGTCGGCGACCCGCGCGCGCAGCACGCGTCCGGTGCCGAGCTTCTCGCGCAGGTAGCGCGCGCTCGCGATCGCCTCCTCCCAGCGCGCCCCGTCCGCCGCGAAGAGCCCGAGCTGCCGGCCGCGCGCGGCCTCGGCCTCGCGGACCTCGATCGCGCAGCCGATCACGCGCCCGATGTGCGCGCGCTCCTCGAGCGCCCAGCGCAGCGATCGCAGCAGCGCGGCGCTCTCACGCGTCGGCGGCAGGACGGACCGCTCGAGGCGCAGGGGCTCGTCGTCCTCGCGGTCGAGCTTCACCGCAAGACGCAGCGCGGCGAGTCCGTCGGCGGCGAGTGCAGCGGAGATCTCATCGAGCGCGGTGCGCAGCGCGAACACCAGCTGCTCCTTCGACGCGAGCGGCTCTTCCCAGAGACGTCGCGCGTAGATCCGTCGCGGCGGCAGATCGGCGTGCACGCGCTCTTCGTCCTCGGCCCGCGCGAGCGCGTGCGCGCGCGCCGCGCCGCGACCGAAGCGGTCAAACACCGCGCCGCGTGGCAGGCCGGCGAAGTCGCCGACGGTCCGCAGCCCCAGCAGACCCAGCTCGTCACGCAGCTTCTCATCGAACGGCAGGACGTTGAGCGGGAGCGAAGTGAGGTACTCGCGCGCGTCGGTCACGAGGCGCGTCTCGCCCGGCCCCGTTCGCTCCGCCGCGACGCGCGCGGCGAAGGGCGTCACCGCGACACAGACCGACGTCTGCGCGCCGATGCGCACAAGGCGCTCGAGGATCCTTCGTGCGATGCGCGACGGCGCTCCGAGGACGCGCTCCGTGCCCGCGAGATCGCAGGCGAACGTCCCCGTCGCGATGATGCCGACGTGCGGGAGCATCGCGCGCAGC
>JANNUM010000040.1:0-3967 GCA_031395235.1 Chloroflexota bacterium | reverse complement strand
ATACATCGCCTTGCTCCGGGAAGAGCTTGCCTCGTTTCACCCGCTTGCGCGGATCGTCACTGTGGCGCTGGTCCTCGCCTCGCGGCGGACGGGTGTTACCCGCTTCCCTGCCCTGTGGAGTCCGGACTTTCCTCGACGGCTTTCGCCGCCGCGACCGTCTGGCCTGCTCGGACCACCATTCTAACGGCGCCGTGCCTCGCGCAGGAGGGCGTCCATCCGCTTCGCGGCGCGTACGAGCGCCGCGTCGTCGGGCCCGCCGCCCTCCGAGACGTAGAGCTCGATGACCGCGTCGGCGTCGCGCGATCGACCGCTGCCACGCAGGTCGGCCGCGAGACGCACGGCGTCGAGCAGAGCGCAGCCCAGGTGCGCCCCCGACCAGCGCGTAAGGACGACGCCACGGTCGGCGCGTCGCGCACGCCCGCAGGTGAGGTCGCCGTGCACCAGCGCGATCGGCCACGCGGCAAGCTCGCGCGCGGCCTCCTCAGCGCTCGCGTCGCCGCCTTCCTGTCGCACCACATCCACCGGTGTGCGGACAGGCACTCTCAGCGCGCGCAGCGCCGGAGCATCGGCGGCGACGGCCCGCTCGATCGCGATCTTCGCTCGGATGACATCCACCGCGTCTCCGTCGCACGCGCTCGGCGCCTCGCTGAGGTCTTCCAGAAGAAGCCACGGACCCAACGACACATGCGGCGGCGGGATCCCGCGCGAGTGCACGCGCGGTACATGCTCGCTCTTGCGCGCGAGGAACGGCAGGAGCTGCACCTCGACCACGGTGCCTCTGGCGCTGCGCTCGAACAGCGCCGTGGTCTGACGACCGTCGCGCGTGAAGTGTAGGCGCTTGCGCTCGATCCCATCTTCGACCGCGAGCTCTTTGGCGCGCACACCCTGGACATCGCCGCCGATGCTCCGAGCCACGAGCGAGCCGAGCGGATCCTCGCTGTCGCTCACCTGGCCTCGTCGATGGCGCGGTTGGCCAGAGCATCAGCGATGGCGTTCTGCTCGCGCGGTATGTGGAGGATCTGCCGCTTCGGGAACGACGCGAGCAGCGCACCCGCCTGTATCGCCAGCGGCTTCAGGTTCGGATGCTTGATGCGCCATTTCCCGTTCATCTGCTCGACGACGAGCTTCGAATCCATGCGGATCTCCAGATCCTGCACTTCGTGCCGCCGTGCTTCCTCGAGACCGATGATGAGCGCGGTGTATTCGGCGACGTTGTTCGTCGCGTGCCCGAGGTGCCGCATCGCCTCGGCGACGACGTGGCCTTCCTCATCGACGAGCGCCGCGCCCGCGCCCGCCGGTCCAGGGTTGCCGCGGGCCGCTCCGTCCGCGTAGAGGAACGCGCGCCTCACGCCTGGAAGAACTCGGCCAAACGCGTGAGATCGACGTTGCCACCGGACACGATGGCCACGACATTCTCACCCGCCCGCGGCTTCACCGCTCCGGACAGCAGGGCCCCGACCGCGGCCCCGCCGGCTGGCTCCGCCACGAGCCTCGCGCGGGCTGCGAGGAAGCGCACGCCTTCCAGGATCACCTCATCGGGCACGAGGACCACGTCCGCGACGTGGCGGCGGATGATCTCGAGGTTGCGCACGCCGGCGATCGGCGCCGCCAGCCCGTCGGCCACGGTCTGGACTCGTTCCATTTGCACCGGTGAGCCGGCGTCGAGCGCGCGCCGCACCGCGTCCGCGCCTGTCGGCTCGACCCCGATCACACGCGCGCCCGGGCGTTTCGCCGACACTGCGACGGCGATGCCGGAGATGAGTCCGCCACCGCCGACGCCCACCACGAACAGGTCCGCGTCGGGGAGGTCATCGAGCACCTCGAGGGCGCAGGTCCCGTGACCCGCGATCATCCCGTCGTCGTCGTACGGGTGCAGGAAGTACGAGCCCTGCCGCTCCTGTATCTCCTTGACGAGTGCTCGAAGGCCCAGCATGTCCGGCGCGAACACGATCTCCGCGCCGTAGCCGCGCGTCGCCTCGACCTTCGTCTTGGGCGCGGACTGCGGCATCGCGACGGTCACTTTCACGCCTACGGCGCGCCCGGCGAAGGCGATCGCCTGCGCGGCGTTCCCGGCGCTCATGGTCACGATGCCGTTCGCGCGCTGCTCGTTGGTGAGGCCGAGGATCGCGTTGACCGCGCCCCTCGGCTTGAACGAGCCGGTCCGCTGGAGGTTCTCGGCCTTGAGAAAGGCTTGTGCGCCTATCCGCTCGCCGAGCGAGCGGCTCGTGAGGAGCGGTGTTCTGGTGATGTGCGTGGCGACGACCCCTCGGGCGCGCTCGACGTCCGCGATGGAGACGGTCAGAGCACCCTCCCGAGGCATTGGCCCGTCGCGGTGTCCGTGGGCCCGCTTGGATTCGAACCAAGGACCAGCAGATTATGAGTCCGCCGCTCTAACCCCTGAGCTACGGGCCCCTAGGAGTGCCGCGGCGCGAGCTCGCTGCGCCTGCGGCCGACGACGGGGCCCGTGAGCGAGCGATAACAGCACTACGGGTCGCCGCGACCTTGGAGCGAAGCGATACGGGCCCGCGGTCCGGATGGTAGAGCCGTAACCCGTCGGTCGTCCCCGAACCGATCCCCGCTGTCTGTACGTTGTCTTTGTAGAACTCGGGCTATGCTAAGTCGGGCGCCGCGAGGGGAGTCACGTGCACCGCTTCCGCACGTGCGCGTCGTTCCGGGGACGGAAACGACGGGAGGAAGCGCGTGGGAACGATCATCGCGGTCGCCAACCAAAAAGGTGGCGTCGGAAAGACGACGTGCACGATCAACCTGGGCGGCGCATTCGCGTCGCTCGGGCACCGTGTCCTGTGCCTCGATCTGGATCCACAGGCGAATCTCACCGTCGGCCTCGGCATCGACCTCAACACGGTCGAGAAGAACATCGCGAACGTCCTGGTCGACCCTGAGCTCAAGCTCGCGTCGATCATCCGGCCGACGAAGACGAAGAATCTCGACGTCGCGCCCGCGACCCTCGAGCTCTCGTCCGCCGAGGTGGAGCTCTTCAATGCGATCGGACGCGAGATGGCGCTGCGCGACAAGCTGACGCCGGACGTCGTGCAGCGGTACCAATACATCATGATCGACTGCCCGCCCACGCTCGGGCTGCTGACACTCAACGCACTCGTCGCGGCGAACGGCGTGATCATCCCGGTGCAGACGCAGTACTACGCGCTCAAGGGCGTCGCCGCGCTGCTGAAGATCATCAAGACCGTGCAGGGCCGCCTCAATCCGAAGCTGAGGGTCCTCGGACTCCTGCCGACGTTCTACGACTCGCGCACGATCCTGGGGCGCGACATGCTCGACTCGCTACGCGAGCTCGGCGATCACCAGGTGTTCGACACCGTGATCCGGCAATCGGTGAAGATCGGCGAAGCGCCAACGGCCGGCGTGCCGATCGGCATATACGAACCACGGTCCGACGCGGCGAAGAGTTTCGCCGACCTCGCGAAGGAGGTGATCGGTGCTCACAAGTAGTCCGTCCTCACACAAGAAGTCGTTCCGCGCCGCGGGCAATCGGATCTTCCAGCAGGAGACCGAAGCGCAGCCCGGCATCATCAGCCTGCTGGCGGCGCGCACACCGACCGCGGTGCGCGAGCTGCCGCTCGAGAAAGTCGTTCCGAATCCCTCGCAGCCCCGCATGACCTGGCACGAGGAGACGCTGCAAGAGCTCGCCGCATCCATCAAAGAGCACGGTGTGCTCCAGCCGATCCTCGTCCGGCCGTCAGGCGACCACTACGAGATCATCGCCGGCGAACGGCGTTGGCGGTCGTCGAAGATCGCGGGTAAAGAAACGATCCCTGCCATCGTCGAGCGCTTCGACGACGCGACGGCCCTCGAGATCGCGCTCATCGAGAACCTGCAGCGCGAGGACCTCTCGCCACTCGACGAGGCGGTGATCTACAAGAAGATGACCGACGAGCTCGGCTATTCGATCCGGCAGCTCGCCGGCAAGCTCGGCAAGGACAAGGGC
>JANNUM010000012.1:0-4422 GCA_031395235.1 Chloroflexota bacterium | reverse complement strand
ACCCAGCCCGTACCAGCTTTGGGTCGCGCTTACGACGGCGGCCCGGATCAGCACCATCTTCGTACGTCACCTCGCGCCCCTCGCAGAGGTCGCGGATGACCTGCGTGGCCTCCTCGAGGCTCGCGAGCGTCGTCGGTGGCTTTCCCAGGACGCGCCGCGCGGAGTCGCCGCGGCCGATGCCGAGGTCCATGCGGCCCTTGGTCAGGAGCTGCAACACCGCAAGCGTGCTGGCGGTGACGGACGGCTCCCTCGTCGCGGGATTGGTGACGCAGGTCCCCAGGCGCATGCGCTCGGTGTTCTGCGCCATCAGCGTGAGGAGCACGTAGGGCTCCTTCCAGAGCACGTGGCTGTCGAAGACCCAGCCGTACGTGAAGCCGCTGCGCTCCGCGAGCCGTGCGAGGCTGACCGCACGCTCGAACGTGACATCCGGCTTCAGCGTGAACCCGAACTCCATGAGAGTGGCGAGTCTAGAAGCCCGGCCAGCTGTCCTAGGGCGAAGGCGTCGCGCTGGACCACTCGGTCCCACGTTCGATCTCGACACGCACGATGGGCCGATCGTCCAGAGGCAGCGTCTCGTACTGCGCGTACTTCTCCCGCAGCAGCGCCGCGGCCGCCTCGCGTTCCTCGCCGCTCTCGAGGATCGTTGCCACGCCCTCGAGCAGTACCCACGCAAGCTGCGACCAGTCCTCGTCGTAACGATCGACGACGATCGAAACGCGGCCGTTCGTCTCGATGTTCCGCACCCGGCGCAGCGCGTGCCAGTCGTCGTCGCGCTTCGGCTTGCGGTCGAGCGGCGTGTACAACACCGCCTCCTGCCATACGAACACGATGGGCACGACATGAGGTCGCGCGTGCTGGTCCGACGTGGCGAAGTGTGCGACGCGCGCGGTCGCGAGCAGCTCGCGGGCCGCGGCGGTGAGCTCAGGCACGCAGACGGGGGAGGATCTCGCGCGCGTACAGGCGCATCGCCCGCTCCTGATCCTTACCGGGGAAATGGAAGATGAGGTGCGTGAAGCCCCACTCCACGTAGCGACGGACCTTCGCGACGTGTTCGTCGGGATCGGTGGAGACGATGAAGCGCGTGTGCGCTCGGTCCGCGGCGGCCTCCGCCCTGCGCTCCATCTCCCGCGGATCCTCAACGCCGGCCTTGTCCTCGGCTGGCAGCGCGAGCGCGGCCCACTCGCGCGTATCGGCCATCGCGCGTTCCCGGTCTGTGTCGAACGAGACCTTCATCTCGATCGTCCTCTCGATCGTGGCGGGATCCCGTCCGGCTTCTCGCGCGCCGGTCTCGACCGCCGGGAGCAGCGTCTCGCGGTACAGCTCGTCACCCTTCCCGCTCGTGCAGATGAAGCCGTCGGCCTCCTTGCCGGCATAGGTCGCGGTCTGCGGTCCGGCTGCCGCGATGTAGAGCGGAACACCATCCTTCGGCTTGTCGAAGATCTTCGCCGCGCGCGTATGGAAGTACTTTCCGTCGAACGTGACGTAGTCGTCCGACCACAGCAGCTTCATGAGCTTGACCGCCTCGCGCAGCCGGCGGAAGCGCTCTGCGGGCTCGGGCCAGTCGGTCGCGAGGACCGGCGTCTCGTTCATCGACTCGCCCGATCCGACGCCGAGGAAGAAGCGGTCCGGGAACATCAGCGCAAGGGTGGCCGCGGCCTGCGCCACGATTGCCGGGTGATAGCGGAACGTCGGCGTCACGACGCTCGTCCCCATCCGCACGCGCGACGTCTTCGCGCCGAGCGCGCCCAGCCAGGCCCAGGAGAACGGAGCGTGGCCGCCGGTGTCGCGCCAGGGGTGGAAGTGATCGCTCACGATGACGCTGTCGAAACCGAGCTCCTCGGCGAGAACGCCGTAGCGGAGGAGATCGGTAGGCGCGAACTGCTCTGCCGACGCTTTCCAGCCGAGTGTCAACATGGCGAGCACATCGTATGAGGAAGTCATGACCCACCTCAGCATCACCGCGGTAAATGGCCTGCCGGAGATCCGGCCGGGCGACGACCTGGCGACGCTCATCCGCGATGCCGCTCGCGCGCAACGCGAACAGATCCGCGACGGCGACATCGTCGTCATCGCGCAGAAGATCGTCTCTAAGAGCGAGGGACGCATCGTGCATCTCGCAGACGTGGTGCCGGGCGATCGCGCACGCGAGATGGCGGCGGAGTCGGGCAAGGACGCGCGCCAGATCGAGGTCGTGCTCTCCGAGAGCGCGAAGATCGTGCGCTGGGAGCGCGGCATCCTGATCAGCGAGACGCGCCATGGCTTCGTCTGCGCGAACGCCGGCGTCGATCGTTCGAACGCGGGCGCACCGGACACCGTAGTGCTGCTGCCGGTGGATCCCGACGCGTCCGCGACGCGGCTGCGCGACGCGTTCCGAGCGACGACGGGCGCGACGGTCGCCGTCGTCGTGACGGACACATTCGGGCGTGCGTGGCGGGAGGGTCACACCAACGTCGCCATCGGGCTCGCGGGGCTGCCCGCGCTCAAGCGCTACGTCGGTCAGCGCGATCCCGAGGGCTACGAGCTGCGCGTGACCGAGATCGCCGTCGCCGACGAGATCGCCGGCGCGGCCGAGCTCGTCATGGGGAAGCTGGATCGCTGCCCGGTCGCCCTCGTGCGCGGGTTCACGCTCGACGAGCCGTCGGAGACGGCGCAGGAGTACGTGCGTCCCGCGGACCGCGACCTATTCCGCTAGAACTTACCTGAGAGGTGTGGCAGTGCGACGAGAGTTGACGCAGGCCGAGCGCGATTTCCTCCACGAGCCGCGGTACGCTGTGCTCGGGACCACCAACCAGAACGGCTCCGCGCATCTCACGGTCATGTGGTACGCGCTCGAGGGCGACGAGATCATGTTCAACACCGCGGCCGGCCGGAAGAAACCGGAGAACCTCGCCCGCGATCCGCGCGCGTCGCTGATCGTTCCGGACGGGTACCGCTTCGTGCGCGTCGAGGGAACGGCTCGTGCGAACGACGACCAGTCGGTCTCGCAGTCGGACATCCGCAAGCTGGCCTCCCGCTACTACCGGAGCGAGGAGCGCGTGCAGCGCAGCGTGGACGCGACGTGGGCACGGGAGCACCGGATCACGTATCGCATGCCCGTGCGCCACGTGTACAGCTCGGGTTTCTGATGCAGGACACCGAAGCCGCGCCGCCGGAGCATCGCTGGGAGCCGCTCAGCCTCGAGGAGGTGCAGAAGCTGCTCGGAAGCGTCACCGCCCCGTGGTGGATCGCCGGCGGCCGAGCGCTGGACATGTTCGTGGGGCACGAAACGCGGTCGCACAACGACACCGACGTCGCCGTGCTCCGTCGCGACCAGCAGGTGTTCCGCGAGGCGCTCGGCAAGTGGGACGTGCACGTCGCCCACGGGGGCGCCTTCATCCCGTGGAAGCGCGGTCAGCAGATCACCGCGCCGGAACAGCATGAGATCTGGGCGCGCGAGACAGCGGACGGCCCGTGGCGCATCGAGCTGCTCTTCGAGGAGAGCTCGGGCAGTCGCTGGTCCTACCGCCGTGATCCGCGGATCGGCCTGAACATCACCGACCTCGGCCGCCGTGACGAGCGCGGTATCCCGTACCTGCGCCCCGAGGTGACGCTCCTGTACAAGTCGAAGTCGCCGCGGGCGACGGACGAGACGGATCTGCTGAGCGTGCTGTCGCACCTCGATCCCGCGCAGCGCGGGTGGCTCTTCGCCACGATCTACACGGCGGACCCACACCATCGCTGGTTGGAACGCCTGAAATGAAAGAGGCCCGCCTTGCGGCGGGCCTCCTCGTTCAGCTGATCGGTGCGCCGCTTAGGCGTATCGACGGGTTGCTGAAGGCCGGACCTGCTCGAAGCAGGAGCTGCAGTACACGGGCTTGTCGCCGCGCGGCTGGAACGGCACGCGCGCCTCGTTGCCACAGTTGCTGCAGGTGGCCGAGAAGAACTCTCGGGGTCCACTCATGCCGGCGCCCGCGCCGTACGAACCGCCGGCGCCGCCGGTCGCGCGGCGTGCCGCGCGACAGCTCGTGCATCGGCCTGGCTCGTTGACCAGACCACGGGTCTGGTAGAACTCCTGTTCCCCAGAAGTCCAGATGAATTCCTGACCGCAGTCTTTGCAGGTCAGAGTTTTGTCGGTGAAGCTCATTATTGAAGCTTCCTCCCTTTTAGTTGCTGACGCCTTGAGCACTCGCCAGGGTTCGGGAGGAAGAAAAGCCTCAGAACGCCCGCGTTGATCACTCTCGCCGCCGCGTGTCCCTTGCGGGACGACATCATTGTACCTGTTCCGCGGCGCTCACACCATCATTTCGGGTGCTTTTCATCGCGCCATGGGCTCGGAAGCTTCTCCGGCGGAAAGGTGCTGGGAAAGGCCTCGCCGAGCCATTCATCGAACCATTCGCCTGAGCGGAACCACGAACGCGGGTACGTGCCGATCTGGGAATAACC
>JANNUM010000556.1:0-3457 GCA_031395235.1 Chloroflexota bacterium | reverse complement strand
TCCGGCGGCCGTCGAGCGAGAGGCCCTCGAGCCACGCCGACACGAGCTTCGCGGCACGCTCTTCCACGCGACCGATTCTCGCATTCACACTGCAAGGTATGCGCGTCACTCGCACGCGGCGCGTGCCGAGGTCGCGCGTTTGCGCGCGGTCGGCGCGATCTTTCGCAACGACATCATCAAGGGTCCGGGTGGCTCGCAGGTCCTGCTCGAGGATCCGTCGGGAAACGTGGTCGAGCTCTTCCAGCCGCGCTGAGCGCTAGCTCCTACAGAACGCGGCCACGGTCGCGGCCACGTCGTCGCGGGGTACGCGATGTAGGCGCGCGTCGGGCAGCGACGCCAGCATGCGCGCACCGTACTCGCGCATGATCGCCCGCCGATCGAGGAGCACCACCGCGCCGCGATCGGTCCGCGTGCGGATCAGCCGGCCGAAGCCCTGACGCAGACGAAGCGCCGCCTGCGGGACCTGGAACTCAGCGAATGGATCCTCGTAGCGCTCGGCGCGGCCCTGCACGAGCGGGTCGTCGGGGACCGCGAACGGCAGACGCGCGATGACGACACAGCGGAGCAGATCACCCGGAAGGTCGACGCCCTCCCAGAACGACTGCGTGCCGAGAAGCACGGCACGCCCCGCGGCGAAGCGTTCGAGGAGCGCGCGACGCGACCCGTCGATGCCCTGGGTCAGCACGGCGATCCCGGACTCTTCCAAGTGGCCAAGCCGCGCCGCGACGTCGCGCATCGAGCCGTGCGCCGTGAACAGGACCAGGGTGCGGCCGTCGAGCGCGCGGCCGAGCTCGGCGATCGTCTGCGCGGTCTCCTCCGCGAACGCGGGCTCCGATGGAAGCGCGCCGTCATCGGGAACGACGAGTATCGCCTGCTCGTCGTACCGGAACGGTGACCCGAACGCGCGCGCGTCACCGATATCGGTGAGCCCGAAGCGCTCGAGCGCGAAGCCGAACGAGCCGGCCACCGCGAGGGTCGCGGACGTGAACACCACCGAGCGACGTGGCGCGACGAGACCCCGCCGCAGTGCGTCGCCGAGATACGACGGCGCGACACGCAGCGCCACCGCGCCACTGGACGCGCGCTCGATCCAGACAATGTCGCCGTCGCGGGGTTTGTGCACACCGCGCGAGAGTGCGAGCTGCACCCCGCCCAGCTCCGCGAGCGCGGACCGCAGATCCGCCTGGTCGTCCTCGTCGGTCGTGACCGCACCGAGGCGCTCCGCGGCGACGGCGATCCCGGCGAGCGCGTCGGCTAGACGCTCGGACGCGAGCTCGACGGGCAGCCAGCGCTCGTCGCTCGCGCGCACGCCGGCCGTGACGCGCAGCTTGTCTTCGGTCGGGCCGAGCGGCTGGAGCACGGCGGCCAACGCGGCGAAGACTTCACCGCCGCGCTCGTGCGCCGATCCCGTCTCGCGGCGCAGCCCCTCCGCGACGATGGCGCGCTCGTCGCGCAACGCGGACGTGACCGCGGGCGAGTGCGACACGCGCTCGAGCGCGCGCCGCATCCCGCGGTCCTCGAGCGCGAGACCGAATGCATCGGTCGCAACGTCCTCGAGACGATGCGCCTCGTCGACGACGAGATGGTCGGTTTCCGGCAGCAGTACGCCCCCCATCCGCGCGTCCTGCAGGAGCAGCGCGTGATTGGTCACGACGATTCCGGCGCGCGCGGCCGCTTCGCGCGCGCGCTGTAGATAGCAGCCGCCTGCGACGCGGACGCACCGGCGCGCGTCGCACGTCTCGTCGTCGGCGGACACGCGGCCCCACAGATCGCTCTCCGCTCCGAGGAGGTTGAGCTCGGCGCGGTCGCCGGTGAGCGTGCCGGTGCGCCATACCAGCGTCTTGAGCAGGAGCCGCGCTTCGTCGCGCGTCGCGACGAGGCCGCGGAACGACTGCCAGCGGCGCGGGCACAGGTAATTGGATCGGCCCTTCAGCACCGCGATCTCGACCGCCGAGCCGAGGGCGGCCTGCAGCGCCGGCAGATCCTTGCGCACGAGCTGGTCCTGCAACGGAAGCGTGTGCGTGCTGACGATCACGCGTTCGCCGCCGAGCGCTCGGCCGATCGCGGGTACGAGATACGCGAGCGACTTCCCCACCCCCGTGCCCGCCTCCGCGAGCAGGGCGCCGCCGTCGCGGAACGCGCCCTCGATCGCGGCGGCAAGCGCGCGCTGCTGCGGGCGGTCCTCAAAGCCCGCGAGACGACGCGCGAGCGGGCCATCGGACGAGAACACCGCGTCCACCGTGACCCCGGCTCCTGTGAGCCCGGACGCGCGAGCGATAGGCGGCGTCGCCAGACGCGACGGCTCCCACGCGCCGCGAACGGCGCCGCGCAGCGCTCCCGCGAAGAACGCGGCGTACGCCGACCCGAGGAGCGGCGCGTACGCCTGCATCTCCTCGAGCACCGCGACCGGCAGCTCGCGCGCCCTTCGTCCGAGATCGGCGAGCACCGCGACGCAGGTCAGCGCGTCGTCGAGTGCGCGGTGAGCCGACTCAGGGTGGATCCCCGCGTCGGCGGCCAGCGACTGCAGCGCGTAGGTGGGCGCCGACGGCATGAGGATCGAGGCGAGCTCCGCGGTATCGAGCCGCTCGAACGGCCCGAGCATGGCGCGCTCCAGGAAGGCGAGATCGAAGCCGACGTTGTGGCCGACGACAGGCGCACCCGCGATGAGCGACGCGATCCGGCCGCTGACGGACTCGAGCGCGGGCGCGCCAGCGAGATCGCCGTCGCGGATGCCGGTGAGGCGCGTGATCGCTGGGCCCACGCCGACACCGGGATCGACGAACGTGCTGAAGCGCTCCCCCAGCGTGGCCGAGCCATCCTCCTCGAGACGCACGCGCACCGCGCCGATCTCGATGACGCGGTCCGACTCCGGGTCGAACCCGGTGGTCTCGAGGTCGAGTGCGACGAGCTCCAGTGCTTCGCCGATCTAGCCGCGGCTTCGCCGCGGAGGCCTTACGGGTAGATGCCGCGGGTGAGCGTTGCCTCTGCGACGCGCGCGACCGCCACCATGTACGCGGCGGTCCGCATGTCGACCTTGTTCTTCTTCTGCATCTCGAGGACGTCGCTGAACGACTTCACCATGACCTCTTTGAGACGCGCGTTGATGGTCGCTTCCCGCCAGAACAGGTTCTGCAGGTCCTGCACCCACTCGAAGTACGAGACGGTCACCCCGCCCGCGTTGCAGAGGATGTCCGGGATCAGGAAAACGCCCTTGTTGAAGAGGATGCGGTCCGCCTCCGGGCTGGTTGGGCCGTTCGCTGCCTCCGCCACGATCTTCGCGTTGATGCGCGGGGCGTTGTGCTCGCCGATCTGGTTCTCGATCGCCGCGGGGATCAGGATGTCGCAGTCCAGCTCGTGGAGCTCGGAGTTGGTGACCTTGTCCGAGCCGGTGAGCCCGACGTCCGAGCCCGTCTCTCGCTTGATCGCGTAGATCTTCTGGGGGTCGTGGCCCTTGGGG
>JANNUM010000545.1:0-8326 GCA_031395235.1 Chloroflexota bacterium | reverse complement strand
CTTCTGGACGAGAACGCCATCCGCGACGCGATCGCGAAGGCGCGCTAGCTCCGGTAGATGATCCGCGCCTCGAAGGCGCGCTGGAACACGCGCAGCTCGTCCTCGAGCTCGTCTGGGTCAAACCCCTCCGCTTTCGCGTGCGCCGCCACTTCGCGGAGCGCGAGCCGAAAGCCGGGGCTTACCAAAGGCTTCACCGCGAACCGCTGGAAGCCCGCGGCGCGAAGCTCGTTGAGGTATGTGGCGACCTGGTCCAGCAGCACGAGGCGCTCGGCGTCGCCCGCGTCAACTGCGTCGAGACATTGCGGCAAGGCGCGGCTGCTGATCGCCGCCCAGCGCTTGGCTGCGACGGCGCCCATCCCAAGGAAGTTCGTTGCGCGGTAGGCCTGCCGAGCGTGTTGTCCTGGATCGTCTCGGCCGCGGGGCGGAGGATGCGGCCCAACCCCGGCGTCGCGCGTACGAATCCTCGTGCGCGAGCTCCCTCGCCTTCCCCAATTGTGCGCGCTCGGACACCTCGGCGCACACTATCAGCCGACCGGGTTGACGCGAGTTCCAGAATCGTCAAAGGCATTAAAGGGAGAGGACGACATGGCGACTGAATTCATCGTGAAGCTCAAAGACCGACCGGGCACGCTCGCCGCAGCGGCGCAGGCGCTCGCGGATGGCGGCGTGAATCTCTGGGGCACCGCGGGGATGACCGGTGGCGGCAAGGGGACCCTCGGCTTCGTCGTGAAGGACAAAGACGCGACGAAGGCGCGGCGCGCGCTGAAGAAGGCCGGATTCCGCGCGACGGAGCGCAAGGCGATTGAAGTGCGCCTCGCGGACAAGCCGGGAACGCTCGCACGCGTGGCCGCGCGGCTCGCCAAGGCGAAGGTGAACATCGCATCCGAGTACGTGCTCGCACCGGGCCGCGGCAACGTCACCGTCGCGTTTGGAGTGAAGGACGCACGCAAGGCGGAGAAGGCACTCGGACGACGCTAGTACTGCCGTACCGGTCCGGGACGTCATCGCGCACGAGCTGACCTGACGCGAACCTCCTGGCGACACACGTTAGGAGGTCTCGCATGCGATTCCTGCGTCGCTTCTGGACCGAGCATGAGGGTCTGGCCACGATCGAGTACGTCATCGGGGCCGCGGTCATCCTCGGGACCATGGTCATCGGCGTGTCTGCGTGGAACAACGGCCTCGTCACTCGGCTTCAGGCGCTCGTCACACAGCTGCAAACTGTCCGATGACAGGCTGGGACCGCGATGACCAAGGGATGGCCACGCTGGAGACGACGCTCATGGTGGTCATCCTCGTTCCTCTGCTGTTCGCGATACTCGAATTCGGGTGGCTGACCCAGCGGTGGCTCGCACAAGACGGCGTTGCTTTGCAGGCCGCGCGCTACGCAGGCGAGCTCGGAGGGGACCGGCCTGAGCTTCGTTCTTACGTCCAGGAGCAGCTGCGGCTCGTCGGCATCGAACCATCCCGCGTCACCATGGACGTCGACCCCGCGTACGTTGCGTGGCGACAGCCGGTGCGCGTGTCGCTGCGTACGGAGGAGCGCGTCGCAGTCCCGTTCGTGTTCGCAACGACCGTCACCGTACGATCGACGGCCGTCGCGCGTGGTGAGGTCAGCCGATGATGCACGACGATGGCGGCACAGCAGCGGTGACCACACTGGTCATGCTGCCTCTTCTGCTGATCGTTCTTGTCGGCGTGCTCGAGCTTGGCGCCTTGCGCGCGATCGCATACCGGGCAGGGGCCGCCGCGGACCTCGCGACCATCGTCGCGGTCGGCGATCAAGACCAGACCGAGTTGGCACGCACCGGTACCCTGCGACTCGCTGCGGACGCAGCTGACACCGCACGCGACTACTTCGCGCGCAATTTGTCCGCGATGGCACCCGCCCTGGCACTCAGCGCCACTGAGATCGCCGCGTCGGCGGACGTCGCGAGCTTCCCAACCGCGCCGAGTTTCGATCCGCGCACAGGCGTGCGTTATGACCGTCCGACGGTGCGCCTGATCGCCTCGGTGCCGGTGAGCACGCCGGGCTTTGCCGTGCTGTTCCTGCCGGCGGTCACGAGGCTCACGATCCGATCGGCGAGCTCGCCGCGATGAAGAAGCGCGCAGCGATATTGATCATCACGGCTATCACCCTCCTTTCGAGCGTTTACGCGAACGCGCGCGACCCATTCGGCGACGAATGGCTGCCGTTCCCGTCCCCGGTCGGGCCAGTTCCCGACCTCGTCCCATTCGTAGTGCCGGCTGGCCTGTACTACGTAACGGACACCTATGTCGGTGACGTGGTCGCGTCCAGTGGCGCCACCACGACTTATTCGACGACGACGGTGCACGAATCGACCGGCACGTACGCGCGTGTGATCGATACGGTCGACACAGGCGCGTCCAGCGCGTTCGACGGCACGTCGTTCAACGGGCGCGGTGGCCTGACAGACGGTCGCGCGCTGGCGGGGACGTACTACGAAAACTTCGTGCTCACAGCGAGCGGCTACGTTCCGGTGAGCATCGTCTTCTTCCAAGATGATTCCGAGACCAAGCGACGGGGATCGGCCGCGTCGCCATCACCCGCAGCACCGTCGCCCACCGCCACATCCGTGCTCGCGGTCGGTTCGGTCGCCTCGCGACCTGTTGTCACACCGGCGCCGTCGTTCAGGCCAACGACGCCGATCGCACCGGTTGGTCCGACGCTTCGCGCGGGGATCGCCCTCGCGTCGGACGGTCCGACGCTTGCGTCGGCCGAGCTGCTTCGCGGGCGGCTGACCCACTTCTGGCCGCGCGCGTTCGCCAACGACGTCGCCGTACCGATCAGGCTCTGGCGTCTTGTCTCGGCGCAGCCGGATCACATCTCCGCGAGCTCCGGCAGCGTCGAGCCGCTGGCGGCGCAGTGGATCCAGATGCCCGCTCCCGGTGTGCGTTGGTCGCTGCGCTTCGAGATCTTCACCGAACTTGCACCGACGGAGCGGCTCGAGGCCCAGATATCGATCACGGTGCGATCACCCGCGCTCGTCGATTGATCGCCCGCAGATCGCTTCTCGCCCTCGCGCTGGTCGCGGGCTTCGTCGCGGGAGCGCTGTACTTCATCAGCGCACAGCGCGTCGCTATGGTCGTCGCCGCTCGCGATGTGGCGGTGATCCGCCCGTTGACTGTGCAGGACCTCGAGGTGCGGTCGGTCCCGCCGGACGCGTTGCCCGCTGGAGCTCTTTCGAGCGTTGACGACGTGATCGGACGCGTTCCGATCACGCCGCTGTGGCAGGGACAGCCGCTCGTGGTCCAGGCGTTGGCGGACGACGCTGCCGTCTTCCACACCGGACTCATGCTTCGGCCCGGGGAGCGAGCGATCGCGATCCCCGTCGCGGCGGTGGGCGCCGTCGGCGGGGCCATCTCGCCAGGGGCGCGCGTCGACGTGATCGCGGTGCCGCTCATCGGCCGCGCGCCGGCTGGTCGGGGCGTCGAGCTTCTCGCCGCGGATGCGCTCGTGCTCGACGTGAGGGCGGAGTCCGGTGCGCCATACGTGCCGCGACCGCACGACGCCGCGTTCGCCATCGACCGTATCGGCAGCGTGATCATCGCGATCTCACCCGCGGACGAGATCCGATTCGCCGACCGCATTGCCACCAGCACCTTCGTGCTTGCGTTCAGTTCGGCGCACTGAGCGTGGGGACGACTCTTCGGCTCGAAGCGGTCAGGCGGACAGCGTTCGATGCTCGTCTCGCGCGACTGGGAGGCGGCAGGCTGACGCGCGCCGCAGCCGTCACGTATCTCGAGAGCGATCGTGAGGTCGAGGACGCGACCTATCAACTGGCCTTGGCGGGCATCCGGGTCTCGCCGTGCTCCAGAGTGCCGAGTCCCGTGAGCGGCCTACGACCAGCGATCGCGCTCGATCTCGCGCCGCTTGACGGCGTGTTCCAAGCCGTAGATGTCGTCGAGCTTCGGCAGATCTCTCTCAGCGAGGCGAGCGCCGCTCTGATGGAGCGTCGTCTGCCGTGGCTGCGCAGGTCGCGTGCCGCGCGTGATGCGTGTCTGCGGCTCCTGCGCGAGGAGGACGCCGTCATGGGCTGGCGCCGGATCGTATGGTGCTCGGTTGCCTCGATGCGCGCGGCCCGACCTCGCGTCCGGTTGCGCCCAGTCGTGTTCGACCGGGCAGCGGTCGATCGCCACCCATTGCGCTGGACATACGTCAGTGACGGAGCGATCGAACGCTGGGCGTTCACGTGAGCCGCATTCGCGCTTGGCTCGACGCCAGCCCGATCGCCGATCTTGCGATCACGTTCATGCGCGAAGCGACGGGCCGTGCCGACCCGATCGAGCCGCTACGCCCGACGCGTCCAGCCGCGCTGGCCGAGGGCCGCCGAGTCGCCTTCTGGTCGCTCGTCGGCGGTGTCGGTTCGAGCACCGTCGCGGCGTTGGTCGCGCACAGATCGGCCGCGGGTGGACGCCCGCCACTCCTCGTTGACCTCGACCGTTGGGCACCGTCACTCGCGTTGCGTGCCCGCCTCGAAGCGGCGACGATCGCTGACGTCCTCGTGCAACCGGGCCGCGAACGTGCGCTCGTGTCGCGCTGGTCCGCCGTGCCGTTCTTGCCCGGTTCGCCCGCTCTACGCGGCCGTCTGGACGTCGATCGCACCGTCGAGGTCATCGACGCGATCGGCGGTGGCGCACCGGTCGTTCTCGATCTCGGCACGGGAGCCGACGGCCTGGATGCCGGACTGCTCTCCCGTACCGATCGCCTTTGCATCGTGGCTGGCGCGCGGGCCTCACAGCTTCAAGCGGTGTTCTGCGCGCTCCCACTGGTCCGCGATGCTCCGTGCCTGGCGGGCCTGGTGGTTGTTGGCGCGGCCGAGGAGGACGCGGCCCTCATCGCGGAGCGTGCCGGACTTCCCTTGCTTGGCGCGATCCCGACTGATCCGTACCTGGCCGAAGATCAGTTCGCCACACGGGCACCGACCCTGCGAGCGATCGACGCGCTGATCCGCAGGATCGCCTGATGGACGCGTCCCTGTTGGCGCGAGTGCGCGCCGATGTCGCCGCGGGGCTCGATCCGAGCGCGATGCTCGCGTTGTACGCCGATCCCGCCCGACGGCTCACGCTGCGTGAGCGGGTCCGTGCAGCCGTACCTCGTGATGTGTCCGAGGAGCAGGTCGAGGCGCTTTGCGCGGAGCTCTTCGGGTTTGGTCTTCTGCAGCCGCTCTTGGACGACAGCGACATCACTGATGTGCTCGTGAACGGTCCGACACAGGTCTTCGTCGAGCGCTATGGGCGGCTCGAGCGCGTGGATCTGCGGTTCAGGGACGCGGCGGAGGTCAGCGAGCTCGCGCATCGCATCGCGGCCGGGGTCGGTCGCGAGCTCACCATCGAGCGGCCGTTCGTTGACGCGAGGATGCGCGATGGTAGTCGAGCGAATGCGGTCATCGCGCCGGTCGGTGGTCCGACTCTGTCGATCCGCAAGTTCACGCGTGTGTCGCTCGCGCTCCGCGGCCCCGCACCTTCATGGGAGGCGACCAATGGGCTCGCGAGTCAGGCCGCCGATCTTCTCGCGCGTGTCGTCGTCGCGCGCGGCAACGTGCTGGTCGCCGGCTCGACCGGGGCGGGCAAGAGCACGTTGCTGCGGTCCTTGGCTGGGGAGATACCCGCGGGCGAGCGTCTCGTCGTGATCGAGGACACCAATGAGCTGGTGCTGCCACATCCGCACGTAGTTCATCTCGAGTGCGTTCCGGGCCGAGACGGCGGCATTGGAGTTGCCGACCTTGTGGTGAACGCGCTACGGATGCGCCCGGACCGGATCATCGTGGGTGAGGTCCGTTCGCCGCGTGAGGCTTCGGCGCTCCTCGAGGCGATCTCTACCGGCCACGAGGGCTCTCTGACTACTTTGCATGCGGGGTCCGCCTTGGGTGCACTCGATCGGTTGGAGCTCCTGCTCGCCCGATCAGGTGACGTCGCTCCGGAAGCGATCTCACGATTCGTGGCACGGGCCTTCGACGTTGTCGTGCATGTCGCCAGAGCGAAGGACGGCGTGCGTTTGGTCCGTGAAATCGCTGCCCTCGAGGACGCCGGGCCAGTGGTCGTATGGCGCGCGGGCGAAACATCGATCCGGCAGCTGCCTAGCCGGTTGAGCGAACGACTCTCATGAGTCTGGTGTTCGCAGGCGCCATCGCCACGGCGCTGGCCGTCACGTGC
Source organism: Chloroflexota bacterium (assembly GCA_031395235.1). Classification (GTDB taxonomy): domain Bacteria; phylum Chloroflexota; class Limnocylindria; order P2-11E; family P2-11E; genus CF-39. The sequence continues at coordinate 2,149 of JANNUM010000545.1, read as the reverse complement.
CTCTTCCTCGTCCCGTTCGGCTCGCCGCGCGTGTCGGGGTGGTCGATGAGGCACCCGGAGCGCTCGGTGCTAGGCGAGGCGGGCTGGACAAGGTCCTTGCTCGAATGGGAATACGTGCGCGCTGCTGCCACGATCTGTGGTTTCGCTGTCGCCGGTTCGGTCGGAGCGCTGCCCCTGGGCCTTATCGGCCCGGTCATCCCGTCGCTCGTCGCGCGGACGCTTGCCGCTCGACGACGCGACGAGCGCGCTCGCGAGACGGTCGCGTTGCTGCAGATGACCCTCGCCGGCCTAAGATCAGGCGCGAGCCTGACGGAGGCTCTGCGTCTCGCGGCTGGGTCGGGGCCCGAGCCCGCGTTTGGGCCATTCGCGGCAGCGGTGAGGGCATTCGATCTAGGCGCACCGCTCGAAGTAGCCCTCCGCGAAGCTCGCGCTCGAGCGCGCGACCAGCGCGTCATCCTCGGTCTCGATGCCCTTTCACTCTGCGTGAGCGAGCAACTGCCCGGGTCGCGCTGCGCCATGCTCGTCGCGAGCGCGGTCGATCGTCTCGTCTTCGAGCAGCGGATGGCGGATGACGTGCGCGCTCGCACGTCCGGACTTCGCGTCCAGATCGTGTTGCTCGCGGCGCTCGTTCCGGGCCTCGCGCTCTACCTTGCTGTCACCGTGCCTGGCATGGCGGAAACGCTCACGATGCCGCTGGGACGTTTCGTCCTCCTGCCTCTCGCGGCCTTATTAGAGACAGCGGGAATCGTCGCGAGCAGGCGTCTGGCGAGCGACATCACGTGACCCTAGCGGGATCGGCTGCCGCAGCGGCCTGCGTCGTCCTCCTGATCCTCGCGGCTCTGCCTCGTTCTCGTGTCGCCGTTCGTCTCAACGCCCTCCGCCCATCGACCACGAACGTGTTCGCGGGACTTCGAGGTTTCCGGCTGATCGCTCCCGCGACCCTGAAAGCAAGTGGCTATGGCATCGCCATCGAGCAGCTCGTGGCGGCGAAGATCGCTCTTGCGCTCGTTGGCGCGCTGCTCGCCGCGGTCATCGCCCTGGTCGTGCCGATCGGCGCCCTCGTCGTCGCCGCCGTGGCGTACGGCGGTTTCATCCTGCCGTCGATCGTCGTGGAGCGAAGAGCGGCACTACGCAGGCGTGAGGCCGAAAGAGCCATTGCCTCGTTCGTCGAGTGGACGCACGCGCTCGTTCTATCCGGACGTCCGGTGGACTCCGCCGTCATGGCATTGGCCCGTCGGGGTACAGGCGCACCGCTGGTTGATGAGGTGCTCACGCGAGTCGCCGACCTCTACACCCTCGGCGCACCGCTTCACGTTTCTCTGATCCGTGAATCCAGGGCATTCGGGCTTGGGTCGCTGACGCGTCTCGCGGAACGGCTCGAGCGGTCGCGTGACCTTGGGCAGGGCTCGGTCACCGTGCTTGAGAACACGCGCGAGGAGTTGCGGAGCGCGGCTCGCGAGCGTCTGCTCGAGTCGGCCTCTCAGGTCGAAGGGAAAATGACGCTGATCCTGACGCTCTGTTACCTGCCGGCACTCGCGCTCCTGGTCATCGTCCCGCTGTTCGTTACGCTCTTGGCTGGCCTGTTCGGATGAGGCCAGCGGTGCGTACACTGTCCATGAGTAACAAGCGCGCTCACTCGCGCGCGGGGAAGTGACGAATGCCGTTCAACCTAGGGGGCCCGGAGCTCATCTTCGTCTTGGTGATCGTGCTCATCGTGTTCGGAGCGGGGAAGCTCCCGGACGTTCTCGGTCAGCTGGGCAAGGGCGTGAAGACGTTCCGCGAAGAGGCGACCAACGCCGAGAAGCCCGCGGCCAGCACCGCGACCACGACCGAAAAGCCGAAAACGAACTAGACAGTCACCTTCACGCGCTGCGCGTTCATGCGGCGGTAACGCTCGAGATCGCAGTGCGCGCGCGCCTGCCAGTCATCCGGATCGTCGTCGCGGCAGTCGTAGGTCCGGCAATGCTCCGGGCGTGAGTCGTACACCGTGCAGCGCAGGTCCTTCTTGTCGAACGCCTGGCACTCAAACATCGGCTGTCGTCCGTCCTTCTGATTGTGCCAGCCGACGATCTTGATATCCGTTCCCGCTTCGAGGTAGATCGGCCGCGCGTCGGCCAATGTGTACCAGCCGTCCGCGTCATCCATGTAC
>JANNUM010000527.1:0-1520 GCA_031395235.1 Chloroflexota bacterium | reverse complement strand
GATCATGCACGCCGCGCCGAACTCGCTGAAGACGCTCTCGATGAGCGAGACCGCGTTGCCATCGCGATCCACGATCGCCATGTACGTCGTGTCCGTCGCAAGCACCGCGAGCGCCCCGGCTTCGGTGCGGTCGCTCGCTTTGGCGGGGATCGCGCGGCGACGCGCCGCCACGAAGGGTCCGTCGAAGAGACGCTCGACGTCGAAGCGCACCTGCCGCGGGTCGCCCGCGTACGCGTCGCGGTCCGCGAACGCCAGCTTCTTGATCTCGACCATCTGATGGACGAGCTCGGCGCTGCCCCAGGCGTACTCCTTCATATCGAGTCCCTCGGCGATCGCGAGCTCTTCCAACAGGACGTGGCCCTGCGATACCGGCGGCTGTCCGAAGACGCGCAGCCCGCGATACGTGACCGCGATCGGCTCGGGTCGATCGGTCGCATGTGTGGCGAGATCCTCGAGCGCGATATGACCGCCCATCGTCGCGAGCCCCTCGGCGAAACGGGCGCCGACATCGCCGCCGTAGAAGGCGGCTGTTCCGTCCGCGACGACCTCGCGGAGCGTCTGCGCGAGATCGGTCTGCTGGAGGATCTCGCCAGCGCGTGGGAAACGGCCGCGCGGACCGAAGACGCGCGCGCATTCCTCATCAAGACGCGCGCCGCTGTCAACGAACCCCTCGGCGAGGCCGTCGCTGACCGGAAAGCCCTCCTCCGCGTACTGGATCGCGGGCGCGAGGGCGCGCTCGAGACCCAGCCGCCCGTGGTCGCCCATGAGATCGGCCAACGCGGCGAGCACTCCCGGCACGGTCGCGACGCGCGGTCCTCCCTTCGGATAGCCGTCCGGGAACGAATCCCGATCCACCGACTTCGGCGCCGCGCCCGACCCGTTGTACGCCTGCACTTCGCGCGTACGCGCGTCGTAGACCAGCGCGAAGAGATCGCCTCCGATCCCGGTGCGGTGCGGCTGCGTCACGGTGCATACGGCCGCGGCCGCGACCGCGGCGTCGACCGCGCTCCCGCCCTCGCGCAGCACGGCGAGACCCGCGGCAGTCGCGAGATGGTTGTCGGTCGCCACGAGCCCGCTCACCGAACGGATCGTCGGCCGCGTGGTCATGGGACGATGCTATTCGCTCACGGGGCTCAGACGAGCAGTCCGATGAGCATTCGCGCGATCAGCGCGGTACCGACCGCGATCACCAGACCGAGTGCGAGCGAGCCCCGCGGCCGTGGCACGAGCGGCATCAGGGCAAGTGCCAGAGCCGCGAGCGTCCAATGCGGACTGCCATTCGTGAGAAGTGCGCCGAAGAGCACGTAGCCGAGACCGGCCCACGCGATGGACGCCGCACCGTCGACCAGCACGACGAGCGCGCACACCGCGGCCGCGATGACGGCGCCCCAGAGGATCAGCTCTGCCGCGCTGATCCCGAAGCGCCCGCCCGTCTCGCTGTACGCGAGGACGCCCATGATCGCCGCGTCGGCGCCCGCCACGAAAGCCTTCGCGCGTCTGCTCAACGCGCCGGCTCCTGC
>JANNUM010000296.1:0-4833 GCA_031395235.1 Chloroflexota bacterium | reverse complement strand
CGTGGAGGAGGTCGTCGTCGTCGGCGCGAAACACGTGTCACGGGATGCCGCGAGGTCGCAGAGCGGGCTGGACGGGGTGCCGACCTTCCTCGCGAGCGCGGCCGATGCCCGCGCGCAGCTGCGGACCCTACCGGCGGTCCGCGATGCCGAGGTCGCGATCGTGCTGCCCTCGACCGTGCTTATCACGCTCGTCGAGCGCCAGGCCGTCGGCCGGTGGGTCGCGAACGACAGCGTGGAGTGGTTCATCGACGCGAACGGCGTCCTCTTCCCGTCGATCGATCGGACCAGCGCGCCGGACCTCCGCGTGTTCGACGAACGCGCGCCGCGCAGCGCGGGCGAGCGCATCGATCCTCCCGCCCTCGTCGAGGCCGCGCTCCGTCTAGCCGCGCTCGCGCCGGGCGAGCTGCGCGGCGACGCCACCGACCTGCGGATCGTGATGAGCGTGGGCGCGAACGGGCTGGTGCTGCGCACCGGCGCCAAGTGGGAGATCCGTTTTGGGAGCGCCGATCGCTTCGACGAGAAGCTCTCCCTCGCGAAGCGCTTCCTCAGAGACAATCCGACGCGGCGCTTAGACTACGTCGACGTGCGCAGCCCCGACCGCATCGTCTTCAGCCCGAATTAACCTCTAAGTGTGGCTTCCGCTCCTCGGTCTCGTCGCCGGGGTGCTGCTCGGACTCGCCCTCAACTTCCACCTGCCGATCGAGTGGGCGCGCTACACCGCGGTCGGCATCCTCGCCGCGCTCGACTCGCTGCTCGGCGCCTTTCGCGCGGAGCTGGAGGGGCACTTCGACACGCGCATCTTCCTGTCGGGCTTCTACACGAACGCGCTGCTCGCGGCGGCGCTCACGTTCCTGGGAGACAGGCTGGGTATCGACCTCTATCTCGTGGCCCTGTTCGCGTTCGGCTGGCGGATCTTCCAGAACGTCGCTGTAATCAGGCGACATTTCCTTTAGTCTCGGGCGGGCGGCAGCGCGGACGCAGGCGGGGAGCAGAAGGAGAGTCAAAGAAGGCGGACGTCCGTGACTGACCAGACCGTGCTCGTCGCGATCGACATCGGTACCACCAAGGTCTGCGTGCTCATCGGTGAGGTGGGCGGCCGCAACGGTGGCGTCGACGTCATCGGCATCGGGCAGGCGCCCTCCGACGGCCTCCGGAAGGGTGTCGTCATCGACATCGACCGCACCGTCCAGTCCGTAGCCGCGGCCGTCGACGCAGCCGAGCGCCTGTCCGGCCTGAAGGTGCGATCCGCGTTCGTCGGGATCTCCGGCATGCATGTCGGCTCCCAGAACTCGCGCGGGATGATCGCCGTGTCGGGCCGTCAGCACGACGTGACCCGCGAGGACACCCTCCGGGCGATCGAGGCCGCGCGCGCCGTTTCGATCCCGAACACCCGCGAGATCCTTCATGTCATCCCCCGCGGCTACGTCGTCGACGGGCAGGAAGGGGTGCGGGATCCCATCGGGATGAGCGCGGTGCGGCTCGAGGTCGAGGCGCACATTGTCACGGCGTCCTCCTCGAGCGTGACGAACCTCACCAAATGCGTCCAGAAGGCCGGGGTCGAGATCGACGAGCTGGTGCTGACGCCGCTGGCCACGGCCGAGGTCGTGCTCAACGACGAGGACCGCGAGCTCGGCGTCGTCCTGTGCGACATCGGCGGCGACACGACCGACGTCGCGATCTTCCAGGACGGCTCCATCTGCCACTGCGCGACCATCCAGATGGGCGCGCGCAGCGTCACGAGCGACCTCGGCCTGCTCCTGCGGGTCACGCCCGACGTGGCCGAGGCGCTCAAGGTCAAGCAGGGGACCGCGCTGCCGCTCGAGGTCGACCCGGACGAGGTCATGCAGATCACCTCCATCGGCGAGGAGGTGTCGCGGCCCATCACGCGGCGGCACATGGCGCAGATCATCGAGGCCCGGAGCGCGGAGCTGTTCGACCACGTGGCCAAGGAGATCGACGCCGCCGGGGCGACGAACCGGCTTCAGGCCGGCGTCGTCCTCACTGGCGGCGGGGCGCTCCTCACCGGCATCGCCCGGGCCGCCCGCGACCAGCTCGGCATGAGCGCGCGGATCATGGCGCCCACCGGACTCGGTGGTCTGACCGATTCCATCTCCGCGCCGCCTTACGCCGCGGCCTCCGGACTGCTCATGTGGGGCGCCAAGAACTGGTCCGCCGACGAAGACCGTGTGGCTGCCCGCTCCCTCGACGGCGTCGGCGGCCGCCTCTCGCGACTCTTTCGCTCGCTGATGCCCTGAAGAACTTGCAGATCCGCCCCTAACGCTCGACCGGATGCTGCGTTCGGGTATAGAGTCACCGCAACAACTTAAGAATTCCGTGCTGGGGCCGTCAGGGGAGGGGCAGCAGCAGGGAACTGGTTTGGAGTGTGCCCATGCCCCTCCGGAGCGACATCGAGAATTTCGCTCTCATAAAGGTCGTCGGTGTCGGCGGCGGCGGATCGAATGCCGTCAACCGCATGATCCGCGCGGAGCTCATGGGCGTCGAGTTCATCGCGGTGAACACCGACGCTCAGGCGCTGCTCCTCTCGGACGCACCGCACAAGATCCGCATCGGCGACAAGGTCACGAAGGGCCTTGGGGCCGGCGCCGATCCCAGTATTGGTCGCAAGGCTGCCGAGGACGACAGCGAGAAGCTTTACGAGGCGCTCAAGGAAGCCGACATGATCTTCGTCACCGCCGGCATGGGTGGCGGAACGGGGACGGGCGGCGCTCCGGTCATCGCTGAGATCGCCAAAGACATCGGCGCCCTCACCGTCGCCGTCGTCACGAAGCCGTTCGCCTTCGAGGGCGCGAAGCGCAAGCTGCTCGCTGAGCAGGGGATCGCGGATCTCGTCGACAAGGTCGACACGCTCATCACGATCCCGAACGACCGCCTGCTGCAGGTCGTCGAGAAGCGCACGAGCATGGTCGACGCGTTCCGCATCGTCGACGATGTCCTGCGTCAAGGCGTCCAGGGCATCAGCGACCTCATCACGGTGCCAGGTCTCATCAACCTCGACTTCGCCGACGTGAAGACGATCATGACCAACGCCGGCTCGGCGCTGATGGGGATCGGACACGGCACCGGCGAGACGCGCGCGGCCGATGCCGCGCGTCAGGCGATCATGTCGCCACTCCTCGAGCAGTCGATCGACGGCGCGCGCGGCGTGCTGTTCACCATCACCGGAGGCCCGGATCTGGCGCTGTTCGAGGTGAACGAGGCGGCCGAGATCATCCACGCCGCGGCGGATCCCGAGGCGAACATCATCTTCGGCGCGGTCATCGACGACCGCATGGGCCAGGACGTGAAGATCAGCGTCATCGCGACGGGCTTCGACCAGCTGCGACCGCTGAAGCGCATCGAGCAGCCCTTGTACAAGCGGCAGGTCGAGCAGCGTCCGGCCGAGCGCCCTACTCCGGCGGTCCCGCCGCAGGCGCAGGCCGCGACCAAAGGCCATGAGGACAAGAAATTCGACCTGAACGACCTCGAGGTGCCGAGCTTCCTGCGCCGCCGCTGACCTAGGCCTCGGCCGCTGACCATGCCCTTGAGCCGTGGTTTGACCACCTTCACGAACCAGTCATCCAACACATGATGGAGGAATATGTTGCTGAGCATCGGAGAAATGACGCCGCCGATCTGCTCGAGGAAGTCGATGTGGAAGTAGGTGCGGCGGAACTCGCCGTCGGTAATCGCCTGCAAGCCGGTATCTTCCTGGAACTTGACGATCTCGGCGATCGCCTTGTCCTCGACCTTGCGCAGTTCGGCGGCGCTGATGTCGCCCTTGGCCTTTCTCTCGCGCGCCTCGAGCAGGTATTTCGGACGCAGGAAGCTGCCTACGTGATCGGCGCGGAAAGGTGGCGTGCTTCGGTTTGACATGGTTTTCTCTCCGAGTTGTTCAAATAAACCCCTTGATGCAAGAGCGCCGACTGCAGCTCGCCGATGTCGATCGCGCGCGGCTCGACGCCGCGGTTTGCCGCGAGCGCCGCGCCCGCGCCGGCCGCCTGCCCGGTGATCCAGCACTGCGGGATCTCGCGCATGAAGCCGTGCGAGTTCGGGTCGCAGGCGATGTGCCGGCCGCAGGCGAGCAGGCCGTCGAGTTGCGCGGGCACCAGGCTGCCATACGGAATGGAAATGTTCGGGAACTTGGGCGACACGCTCGGCGTGACGCCGATTTCGTCGTCGAAGATCCGCGCCGTCGGCCATTGCGCACGCGTGATCCTGGCCACGCCGGACAGGCGGCGCGCGTGGCGCACCCCCAGCTGCGGCGCGCTCAGGAACAGGAACGCGTTCTCGAAGCCGGGCGCGTGCGCGCGGTAGAAATCGAGGTGCTGCGCCATCAGGCGGTGCGAGCGGATCTCGACTTCCGTCTGGTCGTCCACGTCGAGCGCCGAAAAGCCGGACTGGCGCGGACCCATGAAGAGGGCAATGTCGTTGCGCCAGGAAACGAACGGGCGCTCGAAGGCGCGCAGCTCCTCGCGGCCGCGCGCCATGAACTGCGCGAACTGTTCCGGTTGCCCGGTCCGGAACTCGATCCAGCGGTCCATGTCGACGCCGCCCAGCAGCCAGGCGGTGTTCATGCAATGGTGGATGTCGGCCGCCTCGATGTCGGATTCGTAAGCCGCACCGGCGCGCGCGAACAGGTCGCCATCGCCGGTAGCGTCCACCACCACCTTGGCGCGCACCGCCTGGCGGCCGGCCTTGCTCTCGAAGATGGCGCCGCGCACCCGGCCCTCGTCCATCAGCGGCAGCGCGACCCAGGAGTGGAACACCAGCCGGACCTTCTGCTCCAGCACGATTTCCTGCGACGCGAGCTTCAGGCGCTCGGGGTCGACGGTC
>JANNUM010000436.1:0-8874 GCA_031395235.1 Chloroflexota bacterium | reverse complement strand
CCGCTCGCGTCAAGGTCGGTGAGTCCTGTCACGAGGACACGAAGCGCCAGCTGCGGGATCGGTGACGGCGTCGGGGAGGGTGTGGGCACCGCCGTCTGCGATACGACACAGGCGGCGAGAAGGAACGGCGCGAGACCGGTGAGCGCGGTGCCCGATCGTCGAAGGCCCAACAGCGTCACGCGTGCCTAACGCTCAGCGCGATGAAGGGGAACGCGTTGCGCTGTCGTCGCGCCGTGCGGCGACGGTGCTCGCGATGAGGCGCGAGACCTCCGCGAGCGGTCCCGCGACCTCGTCGCCCCGCTCGCGCTGCATCAGGTCGCGCATCGCCTCCCGGATCGGCTTTCCCTCGGAGAGCACCAGATGCGTCTGCTCCGTGATCGGCATGGTCACACCTGCGTCTTGCGCCGCGCGATATGTCGCCTCCGCGGTCGTGACGCCTTCAGCGACCTGCCCACCGAGCCGCTGGCGGATCTCTGCGAGCGCAAGGCCCTTCGCGAGCAGCTCCCCCACCGTCCGGTTGCGAGAGTGCTTGCTCATGCAGGTCACGACCAGGTCCCCGACGCCGGCGAGCCCGGCGACCGTGAGCGGATTCGCCCCCTTGGCGAAGGAGAACCGCGCGATCTCGGCGAGCCCTCGCGTGATGAAGCCGGCCTTCGCGTTGTCGCCGTAGCCCATGCCGTCGATCGCGCCGGCGCCGAGCGCGACGATGTTCTTGAGCGCGCCCGACAGCTCGACGCCGACGACGTCCGTGTCGGTGTACGCGCGGAACATCGGCGTGCCGACGAGCTCCTGGAAGTGCTTCGCTGTTTCGGCCGCCACCGACGCGATCACTGTCGCGGCGGGAAGGCCGGCCGCGATCTCGCGGCTGATGTTCGGACCGGACAGGACCGCCACGCGCTCGCTGCCGACGACCTCGGCCCACAGCTCGCTCATCCGCTGTCCGCCCTCGGCCAGACCCTTCGTCGCTGAGAGCACGCGCTGGTCGCGTCGCAGCAGCCCGCCGATCCGCTCGCGGAGCCCGCGGACGCCGATGCTCGGTGCCGCGACGATGACGTCTTCCGCGGTGAGCGCACGCTCGATGTCCGCGGTGACCTCGACGCGATCGGGCACGCGTATCCCCGGTAGATATTTTCGGTTCTCGCGCTGCGCGGCGATCTCGGCTGCCTGCTCGGGATCGCGCGTCCAGAGGATGACATCGCGTGCGCCGTCTCGCGCCAGGATGGTCGCGAGCGTCGTCCCCCAAGACCCCGCTTGCAGGACCGCGACCGTCATGGGCGCGCGCCGATCCGCGGTTCCGCGCCGCGCAGGATGCGCTGGATGTTCGGGACATGTCGGACGTAGACGATGCAGCCTCCGATCAGGATGAACGCGAGCGTCGGCCAGCTGAACGACAGCCAACCGGTCGCGGTGAAAAGGAGGTACCCCAGAAGCGCGCCGATGACAGAGGCGAGGGAACCCACCGACACCATGCGCGTGAGCGCGAGGGCGATCGCGAAGAACGCCACTGCGGTCGCCCACGCCGGCGTGGCGACGAAGAGCAGCGCGCCGAAGCCCGTCGCGACACCGCGACCGCCGCGACCCTGAAGCAGCGGTGGCCAGCAGTGGCCGGCGACCGCACCGACCGCCGCGAGCGCCTCGGCGATATGACGCACGTCGCCGCCGACGGTGAATAGGAGCTGCGCGAAGAGGACCGCCACCGCGCCTTTGAGGATGTCGAAGATCGCGACAAGGAGACCCGCGCCCCGCCCGAGGGTGCGGAACGTGTTCGTCGCGCCGGTCGAGCCCGATCCGACCGTCCGCAGATCGACGTTGCGATAGATCTTCCCGACGAGGTAGCCGCTCGAGATCGAGCCGATCCCGTATCCGACGAGCGCGACGATGGCGAGCCCAAGCAGCGTGGCGGGATCGCTCACTCGAACGACGCCTTGAACTCGAGCTTGATCGGCGTGCCCGGGAACCCAAAGCGCTCGCGGATGCGGTTCTCGAGGTACCTCCCGTACGTGAAGTGCACCCCCTCGGGCGGATCGACGAAGAACACGAACGTCGGCGCCTTGCCGCGTGCCTGGGTCACGTGACGGAATTTCACCTCGCGTCCGCGATGCGGTGACGGCGGATGCGCGGCGATCGCCTCGGTGAGCAGCTTGTGCAGCTCGGACGTCGATATGCGCTTCTTGCGTTCGTCCACGACCGCGAGGGCGTCCACGAGCGTCGTCTCGACGTTGCGGCCGGTCTTCGCAGAGACGAAATGGTGCCGCATCCACGGCGCGAAGTGGAATTCACGGGCGACCTCGGCCAGGGCGTGCGCGGTCATCTCCTCGCCACGGTCTACCACGTCCCACTTGTTCACCGCCAGCACGAGGCCGACCGCGGCCTCCAGCGCGTATCCCGCGATGTGCGTGTCCTGCGCGGTGACGCCCTCGGTCCCGTCAGTCAGGAGGATCGCTACGTCGGCGCGCTCGAGCGCGTGCGCGGTGCGCAGCAACGCGTAGTGCTCGATGCCCTGCTCGACGCGCCCGCGGCGCCGGATGCCCGCGGTGTCGACGAGGACGAGACGTCGCCCGCGGAACTCGAGCGCCGTGTCGAGGCTGTCGCGCGTGGTGCCGGGTATCTCACTGACCACGGCGCGCTCGCTTCCGACCAACGTGTTGAGGAAGCTCGACTTCCCAACGTTCGGCCTGCCGACGATCGCGACGTGCGCGTCGGTCGACGGCTCTTCTTCCTTCTCAGCTGGAAGACGTTCGACCACGACGTCGAGGAGGTCGCCCGTGCCGTGTCCCTGGATCGCAGATACCGGATACGGATCGCCGAGACCGAGCGCGTAGAACTCCGCCGCCTGCGCTTCACCGCGCCACGAGTCCGCCTTGTTCGCGACGAGGATCACGGGCTTGCGGCTCCGGCGGAGCTGATCGGCGACGTCGTGCTCGACCGGCAGGATGCCGGACTGAGCGTCGACGACGAACAGGACGACGTCGGCCTCCTCTATCGCGGCCTCGGCCTGGCGTCGCACCGCCGCTTCCATCTCGCCCGCTCGCGGATCGTCGAGGCCGCCGGTGTCGATGAGCGAAAACTCACGCCCGCGCCACTCGGCGGTCGCGTAGATGCGATCTCGCGTGGTGCCGGGAAGATCCTCGACGATCGCGACGCGCTCGCCGACGATGCGGTTGAAGAACGTCGACTTCCCAACGTTGGGCCTGCCGACTACGGCAACGACGGCCCGAGGCACGAGGGTTAGGCCGGGACCGCTTCCGCGAGCTCCTCGGCGCGCTCCTTGACCTCGAGGAGCGTGTCCATCGGCGTCGAGCATCCACCGATGAGTCCCACGCGTTCCTGATCGCGTAGCCACTCCGGCCGCAGCTCGTCCGCGTTCTCGATGTGATACGCCGTGCGACCCTGCATCTTCGCGAGGTTCACGAGCTCCCGCGTGTTCGCGGAATTCTTCCCGCCGACGACGATGATCGTCTTCACCTGCTCCGCGAGCTCGCTCGCCGCGACCTGCCGCTTCACCGTGACCGGGCAGACCGTGTTGTAGACCTTCATCTCCTGCGCGATCTCGGAAACGTGGGCCACGAGCTCCTTGAAGGCCCAGGGCGGCTGGGTCGACTGCGAGACGACGCCGGCGCGCTTCATCTTCGGGAGCTTCGACCACTGTTCTTTCGTCTCGACGACGACGTAGTCGTCGCCGGCGAAACCCTTCAGTCCGACGACCTCGGGGTGATCGGGAGTGCCGAGGATGATGACCCGGTAGCCCTCGTCGGCGAGCTGTTTGGTGAAGCGCTGCGCGCGAAGGACGAGCGAGCACGTAGCGTCGATGCACTCGAGACCACGGTCTTCGATCTGCCTCCGGACCTCCGGCGGGACGCCGTGCGCGCGGATCACGACGATTCCGTCCGACGCGTCCGCGGGGTCTTTGATGACCTTCACACCGCGCGCGGCCAGCCGCTCGCTGATCTTCGGATTGTGGACGACCTGGCCCAGGTTGTGAACGGTCTTGCCGGTCTCGGCGGCGGCCTCGGTCAGCTCGACCGCCTTCTTAACGCCGAAGCAGAACCCGTTTTCGCGTGCGAGCAGCACTTCCATTGATATCGATTCTAGCGGTACGCACCTCGCATCTCGTGCGGCAAAAGCGAAGCGATGCGTCTCATCACGGCATCGGTCACCGCTTGCTCGTCGCGACGTTCGTCCTCGGTCAGGTCGGCCAGGTGAAAGGGTCGTCCCACGCGTAAGACGGCGTGGCCGCCGAATGTGAGGCGGAACAGCGACTGCTTGGTCCCGATCATCGCGATCGGCACCACAGGGACGTCCCCAGCGCGCGACGCGAGGAAACCCACGCCCGGCTTACCTCGGAGGAGCACGCCACTCTCGCTCCGGTGCCCCTCTGGGAAGAAGCCGAGGATCTGATGACCCTTCAGCACCCGTAGCGCGGTCACGAGAGCACGCCGGTCGCCCTCGCCCCGTCGCACGGGGAACGCGCCTGTCGCGCGCACGAGGTATCCGAGCAGCGGATACCCGAACGCTTGGACCTTCGCCATATAGCGCACCGAAAGATCGAGGACGATCGAGATGAGCGGCGGGTCTTTCCAGTTGATGTGGTTCGACACGAGGATGTAAGGACCGCTCTTCGGAAGATTCTCCCGACCCTCGACCCGAACGCGGACCAGCGCGAGGACGATGGTGCGGATGGGCGGGAACAAGAGACGCCACAGCCAGAGACGCTCGACGGGCCACTCGGGCGCGCTGTCCGAGATCACGCGCCGGGCGCGGGACGCGTCACGATCGTCAGGACCTTTTCCAGCGCCTGACCGACCGAGAGCCCATCGGTCTGCACGACGACGGCGTCGTCCGCCGTGCGCAGCGGCGCCACCTTCCGTTCGCTGTCCATTCGATCGCGTCGGAGGATCTCCTGCAGCAGCTCCTGCCGTGGGCGCACCTGGCCACGCGAACGCAGCTCTTCCTCCCTTCGCTTCGCGCGCTCGGCCGCGGATGCGGTAAGGAAGACCTTGCATTCGGCGTCGGGCAGGACAACGGTGCCGATGTCGCGTCCGACCATGACGACCCGCCCGCGCCGCGCAAGATCGCGCTGCTGCTCGACCATCGTCTCGCGGACCGCGGGCACACGCGCGACCTGCGACACGCTGCTGTCCACCTCCCCCGAGCGGATGTCCCACGTGACGTCGGCGCCGTCGAGGAGCACCGTGTACGCGCGCCCGTCGCGCACCGTGGGCGGCCCGATCGTGATCCGCGACTCACGTGCGAGCTGCGCGAGTCGCTCCGCGTCGTCGGGGTCGACGCCCTTCCTCAACGCCGCGAACGCGATCGCGCGATACATACCGCCGGTGTCGAGGAAGAGGTAGCCGAGCCGCTCCGCGACGAGCGCGCCGATGGTGCTCTTGCCGGCGCCGGCGGGACCATCGATGGCGATCGTGCGCGGCGTCATCCGCGTGCCGCCCGCCGCGGTGCAGCGCGGCCAGCTGCGGCTCGTGTTGACCGTCGACGCAGTGGAGGTCGCGCCGCGGGTCCTGCCGCGGCTCCTCGTGCAAGGCGCGCCGCGGGTCTTGCCACGGCTCGCGCGTCTCGCTCGCGAGTTGGCCTCCCCGCCTGCACCGTTCGCGCGTCGCTCCACTGCCGGCGGGGCCCCTCCACTCTCGCTCGCGAGGCTGCGGCTCGCCGCGTCACCCGCGGCGCGATCCCTCTGGCGTTTCCCGTCGTCATTGCCCGCGGCGCGATCCCCCTCGCGGTGCCGGGCGACCGCACCCGCGGCGCGAACTCTCGCCCGTTGCCTGGCCGCGTCATCGGCCGCGCGCTCGATGGCACGCTCTCCCGTCGAGGCACTCGTGGCGCGATCGGTCGCGCAGGTTCCTGTGGCGCCTGCGGCTTCGGCTCGGCGGTCGGCGCCGTCATCGCGTCGATCTCTCTCTTTGTGAGATCTCTGAATTCGCCGGGTCGGAGGCGTCCGAGCTCGAGTGGCCCCATGCGCACGCGCACCAGGCGCGTCACTTTCAGCCCGACCGCGAGGCACATGCGTCGTACCTGGCGCTTCCATCCGGTCCGCAGCACCATTGAGATCCGCGAGCGGCCGCGTGAGCGCGAACGCACGGCGACGCGAACGGCGCGCGCGACCCCTTCCTCGAGGGGGACCCCGCGTTGAAGACGTGCCAGCGCCTCGTCGGTGAGGTCACCCTCCACCGCGACGTCGTACTCGCGCTCGTGGCCGTAGCGCGGATGCAAGACGCGCTCCGCCCAGGTGCCGTCGTTCGTCATCAGCAGCAGGCCCTCCGAGTCCGTGTCGAGCCGGCCGACCGGATAGAGACGCTCGCGCGCGCCGATGTGGTCCACGACGGTCTTCCGTCCACGCTCGTCGTGCGCGGTCGAGACGATCCCGACCGGCTTGTTCATGAGGACGTAGCGGTGCGCGGACGGCGCGGCGATCAGTCGGCCGTCGACCTCGATGTGCGCGTCCCCGGCCACACGCGTGCCGAGGGTGGTGATCAGCTCGCCGTTCACACGCACGCGGCCCTCGCTGATCATCTCTTCAGCGCCCCGCCGCGAGGCGACTCCGCGGTCCGCCATCACCTTCTGCAGGCGGATCACGCCGATCCGTCCCCGACCGCGTCGCGCTCGCCGACACCGGGGACCCTGCCTTCGGGCGTGAGCGCGCGCGGGAGGTCGTCGAGACTCGACAGGCCGAAGCACTCGAGGAACTCCCAGGTGGTGCCATAGAGGATCGGGCGTCCCGGAGCCTCGCGCCGCCCTCGTTCCTCGATGAGACGGCGCTGCATCAGCGTGTAGATCGTCTGGTCGCAGTTGACGCCGCGGATCGCTTCGACGTCCGCGCGCGTGACCGGCTGACGGTAGGCGATGATCGCGAGCGTCTCGAGCGAGGCCGGCGACACCCGCAACCGATCCGCGCCGAGATACGCGGCGACGTGTGGCGCGTGCTCGGGCGCGGTGACGAGCTGCCAGTCGTCGCCGTCGTGCGCAAGACGCAGGCCGGTGCCCTGGTACGACGCGGCGAGCTCCCCGAGCGCGGTGTCGACCTGCTTCGGCGTCGCGCCGACGACGCGCCCGAGCTCCGCGCGTGACACGGGTTTCTCGGCCACGAAGAGGACGCTCTCGACCGCGTTGGCGAGGTTCGATCTCATGCCGCCTGCTTTCTCCTGATCACGATGTCGGCGAACAGCTGGCTCTGCTCGAGGTCGATGACGCTGCGCCGGTAGAGGTCGAGCAGCGCGATGAACGTTACGACAGCCCATCCGAGCGTGGGCTCCGTGCTGAGCAGCTCGGTGAATGTCACCTGCTCGCGCTCGGCGACGATGGCCTCGATCTCGACGGTGCGCTCTTCCACCGAGTAGCGCTCCGCCGGCGCGACCACGCCTTCCTCGCGCGGGCCCGAGGCGAGCGCGAGCACCTTCGACCAGGCCGCCGCGAGCGCCAGGACCTCTCCGCCGCGCGGCGGCAGCTCGGGCGTACCGCCCTCGCGATGGAACCCGCGCTCGCCGCTGCGCAGGCGGTCGCCGAGCGCGCCGGCACGTTCGCGGACGACCGCGTACTCGAGAAGCCTGGCGCGGAGCTCCTCTTCGCTCTCGGCTTCCTCAGTCTCTGCGAGCGGTAGCAGCGACGGCAGCAGGCTGCGCGCCTTGAGCAGGACGAGGCGCGACGCCAGCGCAAGGAACGCGGAGACCTCCTCCGCGGGAAGCGCATCGAGCGCGCGGACGCGAGCGAGGTACGCATCGGCGAGGTCGCCGAGGCGCACGGTCAGGATGTCGAGCTTCTTCTCCTCGACCAGCTCGAGCAGGAGATCGAGCGGTCCGTCGAACCCCTCGACGGTGACGTGCGGACCCTCCGGCCCGAGCATCAGGGCAGCGCCTCGCGGTCGGCGCGCGCGAGCAGCCGTTCGTCGGTGTCCCGTGGCGGCTTGTGGTGGCGGGCGATGAGGCGCACTACTCGCGCCGGCCGGCCTTCGATCTGGGCCTGCGCCGCGCCGCGGCGGGCGTGGTCGAGATACCGGGCGAGGGTCGATTCGCCACGCGCGATGCGGTCCTTGAGGCGGGGCACGAGACGAGCGAGAAGCACACCCGCGATGCGGTGCCAGAGCCGTGTATCCGCCGGCTTGCCGCGGTCGTGCAGGAGGCCGGCGAGGATCAGCTCCTCGTCCGCGCCGAGCTCGCGAAGCACCGCGGCGGTGCGCTCCGCATGCCGCGCGTCGCTCTCCGGCGCGACGACGAAGCGGAACGTCTGCTGGACGCGCTCACGCACGTCAGCCGACGAGGAACCTGGCGAGCGCCAGCGCGGGACCGAAGACCACGGTGCTCAGG
The DNA here is from genome assembly GCA_031395235.1 of Chloroflexota bacterium. Classification (GTDB taxonomy): domain Bacteria; phylum Chloroflexota; class Limnocylindria; order P2-11E; family P2-11E; genus CF-39. The sequence goes on along the minus strand of JANNUM010000436.1, from coordinate 562 downwards.
ACCCGGGGAGCCAGCAAGAGGATGAAGAGCAGCAGGAACGGGCCGTACTGCTGGTACGTGCGCCAGGAGTACTGGTGCCGCGGCGAGAGTAGCCCGTAGACGACGTTCGCGCCGTCGAGCGGTGGGATCGGAACGAGGTTGAAGATCGCGAGGACGCAGTTCCAGAGCACCACGGCCCCGAGGATCTCCACGTACGCATCGCCGAGCAGCGACGCGGATCCGAACCGCAACGGCAATGCGCACAGCGCGGCGAGCGCGACGTTGGCGAGCGGGCCTGCGAGCGCGACGAACGTGACACCGAGCGTCGTTCGTAAGCGCGACTCGTTGAATGGCACCGGCTTCCCATACCCGAATCCCGCGAGGACGAGGAGCAGCGTTCCGAAGGGATCGAGGTGGGCCATCGGGTTGAGGCTCAGGCGACCGAGGAGACGCGCTGTGTCATCGCCCAGCCGGTGTGCGGCATACGCGTGCATGAACTCGTGCACCGTGATGCCGAGCACGATCGCGATGACGAACGCGATGAAACCGACCGGGTCGTCCGCGGCGCGTTGCACCGGCGATA
>JANNUM010000424.1:0-2024 GCA_031395235.1 Chloroflexota bacterium | reverse complement strand
CCCTGGGTGACGCCGGAGCAGAACGACGCGATGACGGCCAGCGGCGATGACGAACCGGTGATCGTAGATCCGACGACGCAGGCGGCTGTCCCTGAGGACACGCCGTCGCGGTTCTCGTCGGTGACACCCGCGACGCGTCGCTTCATCGTCAGCTTTGCGTTCTTCCTCGTCCTCTATGGGGCATTCGGCCTCGCCAAGCCGATCTTCCTTTCGGTCGACAGCTTCTGGACGCTGTCCCAGCAGGGCTCGCTCCTCTTGCTCGTCGCACTCGGCGCGACGTTCGTCGTGATGATGGGCATGATCGACCTGTCGATCGGGTCGCTCGTGACGCTCTCGGCTCTGACGCTCGCCGTTACTGAGCACCGCCGCGGCGCCGGGGCGGTTCTGGTGGCCATCGTCGTGACCACGGGCGTTGGTGCGCTCAACGGCACGATCGTGACGGTGTTGCGTATTCCATCGTTTCTCGTGACCCTGGGAACGCTCACGATCATCCAGGGCGTCGCGCTCTACATCGGGAGCACGTACGTCCAGTTCCAGAACGACTTCGTCGACAGCATCTCGATCCGCCGCCTGTTCGGGCACGTCCCGATCATCACGGTGTGGGCCGCTCTGCTGGCGCTCGTGCTGTCCCTGGTCGCCCGATACACGGTGTTTGGCCGGGGCGTCTACGCGATCGGAGGTGGAGAGAAGGTCAGTCAGATCGTCGGGTTGCCGATCAAGCGGTACAAAGTGGCGGCGTTCGCGCTGTCGGGCCTCACGTGCGGAGTCGCAGGGGTGGTACTCGCCGGGCAGATCCAGGCCGGGACGCCGACGATCGGTGCAGGCTTCCTGCTGAGCGCCGTTGCCGCGATCGCGGTCGGGGGCACGGCATTGACCGGAGGAGTGGGCGGGCCGTGGGGTACGGCACTCGGTGCGGCCATCATCACGGTCCTTGCAGGCGGCCTCGTGGTCGTCGGCGCAAGCCAGCAGCTCCAGTACATCATCCAAGGCGCCGTTGTGATCGGCGCCGTCTATTTCACGATGGATCGCGACCGCGATCTCATCATCAAGTAACTCTATGTCTAGGAGGTCGTTTCATGAGCAGTGAACAGACGGGCAAGAACAAGCGGTACGAGGCGGAGAAGCGGCAATACGAGCTCGAGGGTGAGCTCGAGACGTTGCTCTCGCGCAGGTCGCTGCTCGTGCGTGGTGGGACCGGGGTCGCTGTACTCGGTGGGCTCAGCGCCCTGCTGGGCGAGAACGCTGCAGCCGCAACCCCGCGCACGCTGGCAGCCGTGGAAGCCGCTGCCCCATGGACGCCGGCGAGGATCAAGGCGAAGTACGGTTCGACGACCTACGGCGACTCGTGGCACAGCCCCGCGCTCGCCATCCTCGCCGACCGGGCCGCAGGCGGCGCCGTCGCCGCGAAGCGGATGGGTCAGAAGTACGAGGGCATCTCCTCGGACTTCGACTCGGTGAAGCAGATCTCGAACGTCCAGAACGCGATCAACGCCGGGATGAAGGTCATCAACACCGTCCCGCTCGAAGCGACGAACGTGAACGCGATCGATGCTGCCGCGAAGTTCATCGGATTCCAGCCGGCCGGGGTTGCAAAGGAATCCGCGACGATGAACCGGATTCAGCGCAGCATCCAACTGGCGAGGAACGTCGAAGACGAGATCGCCAGCAAGTGGGCTCAGGGAGCCAACGATCTAGACGCTGCGAAGGTTGCCGAACCAGGGTCGGACACGAGCAGGTCAGCACGTTGTGGCGAGCACGTCACGACGACCGTGACGTCGCCACCTGCGTGGAACTGTGAAACGTCGACCGAGACCGCCGGCCCGCCAGGGCATGCAGTGACATCGGTCAGCATTGCCGACGCCGCGGATTGCGCCGCTGCCACCGCGGCCCGAACGGTCGCCGGGGGGGAGCCTTTGATGATGCCTTTTGGCGATCTGACGGTGAGCGAGGGCAAGCTGATCCGGTGGGTCAAGAAGTTGGGCGATAACGTGTGCGCCGGAGAACTGGTGGTGGAGATCGAGACC
>JANNUM010000392.1:0-2295 GCA_031395235.1 Chloroflexota bacterium | reverse complement strand
AACTCTTACGACCGCGCGTTCATGGACGAGCTCGACGTCGCGATCGAGGACGCCCGGAAGGACGACGGCGTGCGCGCGATCGTCGTGCGCAGTGCGTCCGAGAAGTTCTTTTCCGCGGGCGCCGACGTCTCGGTATTCGCGAAGAGCGACCTCGACACGCAGAACGCGTTCGTCGTGTGCGCGAACGAGGCGATGAGCAAGCTCGAGAGCACGCCGAAGGTCGTCATCGCCGCGATCAACGGACACTGCCTGGGCGGCGGCCTCGAGATCGCGCTCTGCTGCGACTTCCGCATCGCGGCGGAGGGCGGCTACAAGATCGGCCTACCCGAGGTGACGCTCGGGCTGCTGCCGGGCACGGGTGGCACACAGCGGCTGCCGCGGCTCATCGGAAAACAGACGGCGCTCGAGCTGATGCTGACCGGCACGACGCTGTCGCCGCAGGCGGCGAAGGACGCAGGCATCGTCGACGAGCTCGTGCCAGCCGCGGACCTCGTGGCGCGCGCCGGCGAGCGCGCGCGGTCGTACGCCGAAGGTCCGAGCTTCGCCAGGGGCCAGATCAAGCTCGCTGCGGTGCAGGGCTACGGCCGCTCGCTCGAGGAGGGACTCGCGATCGAGCGCGAGGCGCTGATCCGGATCTTCAAGAGCGAGGACGCGCGCGAGGGTGTTAAAGCGTTCGTCGAGAAGCGGAAGCCTGAGTACAAGGGCCGCTGATCACGGACAAGCGTGTCAGCCTGGCGGAGGCCGTCAGGCGCTTCGTTCCCGACGGCGCGTCCGTCGCGCTCGGGTGCGCGCTCGAGCCGGCCATCCCGTTCGCGTTCGCGCACGAGCTCATCCGCCAGCGCAGGCGCGACCTCGAGCTCATCGGGCCGATCTCGGACATCGCGTTCGATCAGCTCATCGGCGCGGGCTGCGTGCGACGCGTCACGGCGGCGTGGGTCGGCAACGTCTCGGCCGGCCTCGCGCACGCGTACCGCCGCGCGATGGAGCAGGGGATACCGCGGCGTATCGAGGTGCGCGACCACAGCAACTTCACGCTCGCGCAGTCGCTCATGGCCGGCGCGCTCGGCGCACCGTACCTCCCGACCAAGACGCTGCTGGGCAGCGACATCCCGCGCGCGAACGGGACGTTCATCTCGTCCACCTCCCCGATCGACGGTTCGCCGCTCCTGCTCATCCCGGCCATCACGCCCGACGTCACCGTGCTCGCGGTCCAGCGCGCGGATGCGGACGGGAACGCGCACCTCTGGGGCCCGTGGGGCGTATCGCAGGAGGCCGCGCTGGCGTCCAAGGCGGTGATCGTTCTCACCGACGAGGTCGTCGCGCGCGCGGTGATCGCCAGCGATCCGAACCGCACCATCGTGCCCGCGCTCAAGGTGATCGCCGTTGTCGAGGAGCCGGGCGCATGTCATCCGTCCCCACTTCAAGGCCGCTATGGCCGTGACCACGAGTTCTTCCACGACTACCATCGCGCCACTCGAACCGTCGAGGGATTCGAAGCGTGGATCGCGGAATGGGTGATGGGCGTGAAGGATCGCGCGGCGTACCTTCGCAAGCTCGGCGAGCGCTGGAGCGCACTTGCGGTCGCGGGCGTCCCCGCCGCGGAGGCGCGCTTCTAAATGGACGCGCTGCGGGCCGATCCGATGATCCAACGCATGATCGGCGCTGCCCGCCTCGAGCGACCTACGTACGAGGAGGTGGAAAAGGACAAGACGGCCACCGGGCAGGCCGCCTACATCGTTGTCGCGACGAGCCTCGTTGCCGGCGCGGTCAGCTGGTTCACGACCGGCGTGGGCGGCGGCGGGGTCATCGACTCGATCGCGGCGCTCATCGGCTGGGCGCTCTACGCGCAGCTCGCGTATCTGCTTGGTGCGAAGGTCTTTCGTGGGACCGGGACGAAGGCGGACTGGGGCGAGGTGGCGCGCGTCCTCGGGTTCGCCAACACGCCGCGGTTCCTCATCCTTCTGGCACTCATTCCGGGGATCGGCGGGCTCGTCCGCGCCACCGTCGAGTTTTGGGTGCTCATCGCCACGGTCACCGCGCTGCAGTCCGCACTCGACTGCTCGCCGGGGCGCGCGATCTTCATCGGGATCGCCGCCTGGCTCGCGCAGCTGGTCATCCTCGCCATCGCTTTCCTGCTCATCGCCAGCCTCGTGTGACCGAGCTCTCGCCGGGCGAGCTCATGGTCGCGCAAGCCGCGCGCGAGATCCGCGATGGCGAGCGCGTCTTCGTCGGCATGCGTCTGCCGCTCATCGCGTTCGTGCTGGCGAAGCGCACGCACGCGCCGAACGCGGTCGG
>JANNUM010000362.1:0-6829 GCA_031395235.1 Chloroflexota bacterium | reverse complement strand
GCTTCGACCTTGACCGTGCCGAACTCCCACAGCGCGTCCGCGAACGGCACGGCCCCATCGTCGAAGTAGCGCTGCTTGAATCCCCAACCGGTGCCGGTCCATGTCTCCTGCATCCGCAGCGCGACCGGGTGCATGGTGGAGAAAACGTAGATCCCGCCCGGCGCGAGGATCCGCGTTGCCTCGGCGATGACCCGCTCCGCATCGGGGACGAACACCATCGAATGGTGGTGGCTCACGATGTCGAACTCTCCATCGGCGAACGCCGAGAGATCGCGCATGTCACCCTGCACGAAACGGAGCTTCGTTCCGCGGTCCCGCGCGAGCGCGCGCACCGTCGTGAGCTGGCGCTTCGAGATGTCGAACAGCGTGGTCGCGGCACCGAGCTCCGCGAACAGAACGGCATCCCAGCCGCCGCCGCCCGCGAGCGACAGGACGCTCTTGCCCTCGAGGTCGATGCCACGGAGACGCCCGCGCGTCAGGTCATCGAGGAAGCGCCGCTTGCCACGGGCGTCGCGTGGCGGCTTGCCCTGCGGCCGCGTATACGGGATGCCGGCCTCGGCCAGGCGCTCCCACATCCGCCGGTTGTGCTCGCCGACGTCGTCGATCGCGATGCGCCGCGTCAGGGGACGTCTTCGCAGCATTGGTTCAGGTGCGCGCCGAGAAATCGGCGCGCACGCGCGTCGTCATAGGCAGGCAGCTCGTCGATCCAGCTCCAGGCGGTGAGCACGATCGTGCCCGCTGGGATCTTGTCGTATGGGCGGATCACCAGCTTGACCTCACCGTATTTGTCCTTCGGATACGTGGTGAGGAGGGCCTGCAGCGCCGCGAGCGACTCGGCCGGAATGTTGTTGTATGACGCGACGACCCCGCCGTGCTCGAGGCTGTGCAGGGCGCGCTCGTCCGGGACCGCCTCGCTGTGGAAGCCCCACGTCGTCGGAGCCGGCCAGTGCGGACCTGAGGTCGGCGGATATGAGGGATAGGCGATCGGCACGCCCTCGGTGGTGTGGTTGCCAACACCGCTGCCGGGTCCGGTGAAGCGGCCCGCGCCCTCGCCCACGCCGAACGAGCGCGCCAGCAGCACGCCGATCACCAGGACGATCGCCGCGGCGCCGATCGCGATCCACGGCACGCGTCGGTGCCAGGCGTAGCGACTCGGCGCGTTCGCGCGCGCGCCCCGGACGACGCGCTTCTTCTTCCGTGGCATGCGGCCGCGCTTACTCGCCGAGCGCCGCGTCGACCGCGTCGCGGATGCGCGCCAGGCGATCGTTGCGCTCGGCCGCGAACCGCTCGATCCCCGCGAGCAGGTGCTGCGGGGAAAGGTGGGCTTCCGCGATGACCTCGTCGACCGTCCCGCCGGTGCGCCAGCGGTCGTCCCAGTCGGAGGTCAGCGAGTATTCGGCGACGACGGGGTGCTCGATCCAGTCGCGCATGACGCGCCGCGAGCGGTTGCTGATGACCATCGCATCGACGCGGTCCGCGGCCGACGCGATCTCGTCGCGGTAGCGCTCGTCCTGCAGCGCGAAGAGCTGCGGGCTGATCGCGGCGACGATCTTCACGTTCAGTCCGCGCTCATCGAGCTGCGGCAGGATCTTCACCACGTTCGCGGTCGTCAAGGTGCCTTGCACGAAGATCGTCCCCATCCGCGGCTGCCCGGCGCGGTAGCGGCGGATGAGGTACGCGCCGCGTGCAGCGGCGAGGTGCGAGTCGATGCCGAGCGCCTTGCGGTCCGGGATGTCGATATTGGGTCGAGTGAGATGGAGCGCGACGATCGGCGCCCTCTGGCGCAGCGCCGCCCCAAGGGTGACCGGGACCTCGTTGTACTCCCACGGGTGAAGGTCGATGACCGCGCCGTCCGGGAAGAGCTGCGTGACACCGGTCTCGAAGATGCCGAAATGCGTGCGTGAGTCCTCGGCGGTCTCCGGACCGGAGTGCCCTGCGACCCACAAGACTTTCCCGACGCGGAGCTCGCAGTCCTGCGCGAGCTGGCTGAAGAGGCGCATCTCGCCGTACTTGAGATAGGAGAACGAGCCGTACGTCGAGCACGCGCCCCAGAACCCGTTGAACTCCGTGAACGGATCCTCGGCGAGGTTCACCGAGGCGATGCCGCAGGCGACACCGGAGTTCGTGAACTCCGTGATCTGCTGCGGCAGGAGCGCGCCATGGATGTTCGTGTCGCGCTGGTACCAGCCCCAGCCCTCGACGTCGCCGAACCCCTTCATGAAGCCTGCGATGTTCGTCGACTCGGCGAGGTCGGCGGACATCGCGATGAAGAGTGGCCGCCCGTACTCCGCACGGGCGTAGCTGTTCACCCAAGAGCCCCAGGTCGCGAGCGCGGCTCGGTTCGGCTTCTTCTCGCCGGGCTTCGCCCACATCGCCTCCGGGTAGTGCTCGTAGTCGAGGATGCGCTCGTCCTTGAAGATGTCCTTCGCGCGGCCGCCGAGGAAGAACGTCGGCAGCTCATCGGGGACCGTGCCGGCGATCTCGACCAGACGATCGGAGAGATAGTCGCTGACGTCGCGCTGCGAGCGCAGCACGGACGCGGCGATCTCGAGGTTGCGTCGCGCCTGCGCGCGCACGGCCTCGGCGTCATTCGGCGCGGGCTGATCCACTCCCTCGTACTCGACGCCGTACTTCTTCTGGAACTCCTTCCGCAGCTGCCAGAAGAGCTCGTGGTTCATCGTGTGCGCGGTGCCGTGCGAGGCGTAGTCGTACTTGAGGTAGCCACGCCCCTTGCGGGTGCGGAACCAGCCGACGCTTGGGACCCGCTGCGGATTCTCACCGCGCGCGGCGTCGAGCACGACCTTCGTCACGTCGTCCCACTCGCTGCCCCGTTCGGTACCGACCACGCGCCAGCCGTACGGCTCGAACCAGTCGCGCGGGCCGCCATGGACGACGCTCGACACCGCGTTCACGTCGATGCCGAAGTCGTTCCAGTCGAGGAGGAACACGAGGTTCGAGAGACCCAGGCCCCAGGCCGAGTTGCGCGTCTCGTGGCTCGCGCCCGGCGTCAGCCCGCCCTCGCCCTCGACCGCGAACACCTTGACCTCCTCGGCGCCCGCGATCTTCAGCGCGACCGCCTCGCCCACCGTCGGCGGCATGCCGTGCCCCGACGGTCCGGTATTCCATTTGAGGAACAGCGTTTTGCCCTGCATCTCCGCGTGGCCAGGAAGGCCCTTGTTGCGACGTAGCAGCAGGAGGTCCTCCCAGGTGAGCGCGAACTTGCCGCGCTGGGGGAACGCGAAGCGGTCGTCGTGCGTGCGCTCGTGCTGCACGCGCATCGCCTCGTTGAGCGTCGCGAGCGTCGCGTAGATGAGCGGCACGGTGTGGCCGGCCGAGAGGATGAAGCGATCGCCGAAGCGGCGCCACGGCCGCAGCAGATCCCAGCGCATCGCACCGGACAGCATCAGCGCGAGGAGGAGGTGCACTTTCGAGCGCGAGCCGCCGGGATGTCCGCTCTGCCGGTAGTTCAGCGAGAGGTCGATGAATTCGTCGACGACGTCCTTCGTGACCTCCCACAGCGGGAAGGCCGATGCGGAGTGGGCGAAGAGGCGCTCGACCTCGGAAGCGACGCCATCAGATGGCGTCGTTGTGCGAGCCACAGGGCTTTTTGTAGCACCATTTGCGCTGTGAGCGGCGGCACGCGCGTCATACCCCAGACCGTGCGCGTCTCCAGTGGGGGCGAGACGCTCCTCGGTGATCTCTACGGCGACCTTCCGTCACGTCGCGCCGCGATCCTGGTGCACGGCCAGGATTGGGATGCCAGCGGTTGGCGCGACGTCGCCCAGCGTTTCGTCGCGCGCGGCGTCGCGGCACTCGCGCTGAACCTGCGCGGGTACGACGGCTCGAGCGGCAAGACGACTGCGTACGTGCCACCCGCGGAGTGGTCGCCGGTCATCGACCTGCGGGCGGCGAAGGCGCTGCTCCGCGATCGGGGCGTGCGCGAGATCGCGCTGGTCGGCGCATCGATGGGCGGACACGCGATCCTCGCCTCGAGCTTCGAGGCAGACGTCGAATGCATCGTCGCGGTTTCGGCACCCGTCGTCGCCGTCCCGGACGCGCTGTCGCGGCGCGTCACCGGACGAAAGCTGTTCGTGTGCGCCGACGGCGACACGCTCGGAGCCGCCCCGCACGTGCTCCAGTCCTTCGACGTCGTATCCCAACCGAAAACGCTGCTGATGTTCGGCGGCAAAGAGCATTCGCGCGGGATGTTCGCGGCGCCCTACGGGCCGGAAGCGGTCGAAGCCATCGTCGAGTTCGTTGCGCGGGTCAGCGGATGACGGCGCGAGGTAACTGATGCCAGCCCGCGTCAATCCCGATGTACCCGGCGAGCCGCTCTTGCTGAAACGCACCGGCAAGCGTCTGCGCGCCCTGCGGCGCAAGCGAGGCCTCACGATGGCGGAGCTCGGCGCCGACAAGCGCGGCCGCGTCTATTTCGAGCGGCAGTACGTGTGGAAGATGGAGACCGGCCGGGTCGCGCCGTCGCTCGCCGCGCTCGCGCACTTCGCGCGCCGGCTCGACGTCACGCTGTCCGAGCTTCTTCGCGGGATCTGACCTGCGCGAGAGGCAGTGTCACGTGGAAGGTCGTTCCGGCGCCGGTGTTGCGCTCGGCCCAGAGCCGTCCGTGATGCCGTGACACGATCTCGCGGCTGATGTAGAGCCCGAGCCCGAGACCACCAACGTGGTCGGCGCGCGGGTCGGGCGAACGGTAGAAGAGACCGAAGATCTTCTCGACCTCGCCCGGCGCGATGCCGATGCCCTCGTCGCGCACCGAGACGACCGCGTTCGCGCCGCTGGTGTGCAGCGAGATCTCGACGCGGCCGCTGTCCGGCGAGTACTTGATCGCGTTGCCGACGAGGTCCTCGAGGACCTGCTCGATCCGATCGCGGTCCGCGACGATGGCGGCCGTTCCCGCGATCTTCGTCTCGATCTCGTGGCCCTGGCTCAGAAGGCGCATGCGCTCGGCGACGTCCCGAACGACATCGGTCAGCTCGATCTCGGCCAGCCGCATCTCGACCCGACCCTGCTGCAGCCGGGACACGTCGACGAGCTCCTCAATGAGGCGCGCCAACTTCTTCGCCTGGCGGATCGCCATCTCGAGCGTCTCGTCGACCTTCTGCGTCTCCTCGCGCCAGGAAGCCGGGACGTCCGTCGCCCCGCTCAGGCGCGATATGCGCTTCCGCGCGATCTGCATGAAACCGCTCACGGCGGTGAGCGGCGTGCGCAGCTCGTGCGATGCCATCGAGAGGAAGTGCGTTTTGAGCTTGTCGAGCTGCTCCAGCTCTACCAGGCGCTGGCGCAGCTGGCGCCGCTCGAGCGCGCGTCCGATCGTCGCGCGCAGATCGTTCACGTCGGTTGGCTTGATGAGGTAGTCGTACGCGCCGCTGCGCAGCGCGGCGACCGCCGACTCGAGCGACGCGTTGCCCGTGAGCATTATTGCGACCGTGTCTGGCCAGAGCTTCTGGGTCTCACGGAGGATCTCGATGCCGTCGAGGTCGTCGATTTGCAGGTCGGTGAGTACGACGTCGAACTCGTGCTCGCGGAGCTGAGCCAGCGCCTCTTTGCCACTCGTGACGGTCGTAACCTCGTTGCCGTCGAGTTGCAGGATGACCTTGATCGACGTCGCGACGCTCTGCTCGTCGTCGACGACGAGGACCTTACCCTTGGCCATCGTCCCGCGGTCCCGCGATCGGAAGGGTCATCGTGAACATGGTCCCCTGGACGGGTCGGCTCCGCAGCATAGCCCCGTCACTCTAGGGTCGCGCTCGGCGCAGCGCGAGTAGCGGGGCGTGACGACCATGCGTAAGTATGTCTCTGCGATGCGAGATCGGTCGGTGGTGGTGAGCGGTCATGGACGAGTCGAAGGTCATCAGCGAGATCCGCGTCGAGTCATTCAGTCGCACGGGTACGCGCCCGTGGAACACGATCGGGCAGCGCATCGTCGAGATCGAGCGCGACTGCTTCGGTGAGGACGCCTTTAGCCCCTACGAGTTGCGCCGGGCGTTCACCGGACGCCAGAACCTGGCCGTGCTCCTGTGGGATGGCCCGGTCCTCGGCGGCGACTTGCTCATTGGCTATACCCAAGCCCAGCCCGCTGAGGCTGCGGATACCTACTACATCGCGAATACCGCGATCGCGAAGAGCCACCAGGGACGCGGCCTGATCAAGCTCCTCATGGTGCGGCTCTACGCCGATGTTCGTGCTGCCGGCGCACGGTTCATCGAGCGCGATGCAGCGATCGCGAACGGCTACGCCGACACGCTGACGCGGCTCCACGCGGACGACATACTCGAGAGGTTCGATCACGATAGTGAACACGGACCGCAGCGGTTCATCCGGATGCGTGTCCCGGAGTCCTAGCATCCTTCACGACCGGGCCCCGTGATCGCTTCGTGTTAGCCGGAGGGACGCATGGCACAGTTCGCACAGTGGCTTAACTCGACGTAGCCACACCGCAGGTGATCGCGATAGCGCTGCTCGCCGGCTTCATCTCCGCTGCGATCGCGGTGGAGCGGCGCAAGCTCGTCGAAGCAAAGATCCCGCCACCGACATCCAAGCCACCGCAATAACGCGCGCGGGACCTGCTACCGGGTGGCGGGCACGGTCCCAGGCTGGAGCTGGTCGAAGGCGGAGGCGGCCTCTTCGACGATCGAGCCGGACAGATCGTTCGAGAGCGTGTATCGAACGACGTTGCCCTTGCGCGTCGCGACGATAGCGCCGAGCTCGCGCAGCACTCTGAGGTGCTGGCTCGTTGCGGAGCGGTTGCGGCCGATGACGTGGGCGAGATCGCTTGCCGCGAGCGTCGTGTCGCGGAGTGCGCGCACGATCTTGA
>JANNUM010000350.1:0-4461 GCA_031395235.1 Chloroflexota bacterium | reverse complement strand
CGACGAGCGTTGCGCCCCTGAAACCCTCCTGCTTCTTGAGCAGCGGGAGGATCTCGCTGGTCCATCGTTTGATCGCGGCGTCCGTATTGGCTGGGTCATTCTTGAGCCGTACGACGCGAGCGTGGCTAGCGGTCTCTTGCGTTGGCATTGATCGCTCTCCTTTGGGCGCGATTCATCATGGGTCGTGATGCGAGGCGCGCAGCCAGGCCACACCGGTCCTCCTTAGAGATCTCGACCGTGAAGGACCTCGCTCGAGCTTCGTTCCCGGGCCAAGGATGGGCGACTCCCCGACGCCCCGCGCACTCGTGTCGAACGATAGTCAGGCCACCAAAGCGCAGCTCGCCCTGCGCGGCATTCAGCGGAGGGCGATATGGCACCGACATGCACCGAGCGGCATCGGTGGTGGCATCAGACATGGCATCAAACTCATTGCCCCGACGTCCCGCGACCAGCCGCAGGCCCTATGTTTATTGCCGTTTCGCACACCGGAGGGGTGGCAGAGCGGTCGAATGCGGCGGTCTTGAAAACCGCTGGAGCTGCAAGGCTCCCGTGGGTTCGAATCCCACCCCCTCCGCACTGTCGTGTCTCGGGTCATCGTGAACAGATTTCTCTCGACATCGAAGACAACTGTAGGGACTGGTAGTCACGGCTCGGGTCGATCGTCAGCTCGCGCAGCAGCGAGCCATCCTCGCGGATGATCCGGACCTGGTCTCCTGCGATCAGCAGCCGGACCGCCTGATGTTTGTGAGCTCGGCCAACGGGGATGTGCCGCAGCCGGCTCTGGTAGCGCAGCGTGACGGTCCCGTTGGTGTCGACGCGGTCCTGGCGCACCCGGAAGTGCACGGGCGCGGCCGTGCCGGCGGGTCCGGCTTTGAGCCGTGCGTTGAACGCGACCAGTGGGCTGCGGCCATCCAGCGCACGATGCGGCCGCTGCTGGTTGTAGTAGGCGCGGAAGGCGTCGAGCTGCAGCTGCAGATGGCCGAGCGACTCCGCCGGCGCTTGCTTCGCGAGGTAGCGCTTGAGGGTCTGGTGGAATCGCTCGACCTTGCCGCAGGTCTGAGGGTGATAGGGCGTGGAGTGCTTGGCCCCGATCCCGAGGCGTTCGAGCTCGGTCTCGAGCAGGACCTTGCCCTTGCGCGAGCCACCCGAGAACACCGCGGCGTTGTCGCTGAGCAGCGCCGCCGGATAACCGTGCGCCTGCGCGGCGTCGTAGAAGACCTGCACGACATCGGCGGCTTTGACCGTGGTGAAGGCGACCGAGGCGAGCAGCAGGCGCGAGTGGTCGTCGATCAGGTTCAGGATCTCGACCGCGCTGCCGTCCGCCAGCGACCAGTGGGTGGCGTCGGTCTGCCAGAGCTCGTTCGGCAGCGCCGCCTCGAAGCGGATGAACGAGGAGCGGGGACGCTTGTGCGGTTCCGGAGTGATCAGGCCGTGGCGCGAGAGGATCCGCCAGATCGTCGAGACCGCGGGCACCCGCTCGACGCGGCCTTCGAGGTGGTGGGCGATCGTCGCCGCGCCGGCGTCATGCCCAGCCTCGGCGAGTGAGTGCCGCAGCTCCAGAATCGCAGCCTCGACCGCGGGGCCATATTGGTGCGGGCACGACGTCGGCCGCCGGCTCCGCGGCTCGAGAGCTGGGTAGCCGCCGCGGCGAAAGCGCTTCACCAGCTCATAGATCCAGGTCCGCGAGAGCCCATGGCTCTTCGCTAGCTCGGTCGGACTGCGCCCCTCGAGCACGACCGCGTCCACCACGTAGCGTCCCAGGCCCACGGCAACACCCCTCTCACCAAGGTGTCCACTATGTCCCGAGACATCTGTCCACTATCTGCTGAACTCACACACCACCCCCTCCGCACGGAAAGGCGTAATCGACCGCATCGGGCGATGGTCCGAGTGGCGACCTGACCCCCAACGTGACCCCCGCCACCACCGCGGGCTGCGTCTTCGCAGTCAGGACGGCCCGATACAGTCGCGTCGTCGTATCGCTTCTCGTGCGCTAGCCGATGCTGTGTCGTAGATCTCCCAGCGGGGCCCGTCGATAGGGCATCCATAGACTGAGGCGGTGCACTACCCGCTGCCGCCTGAGAGCCCGGATGCCGAGTGCGGCAGCCGCTTGGTGAGTGCGGCGCGGCGCGATCCCGAGGCAGCCTATGCGGAGATGTGCGCGCTATTTCCTCAGCTCGCAGCGCGTGACCGCGATCACAAGATCGAGATCCGAACTCGCGAGTACCCGCGGCACTGCAAGACATGCTTCATGACCGCCGTCATCAAGGCCTGCGCGGAACGCGGGGGCGTGATCGGCATCGAGGCCGCGCCGCAGACGACCGAAGTCCCGTATGTCAAGGGGATGGAGAACCCCGGCGAGGCGATGCGCAACGGCATCCGTTGGCCCGTGAAGCACGGGTACACGGACGACGTGCGGAAGACCGTTGGCGGGAACGCGCTGCGCGTCCTGAAAGAGACGTGGGCGCGGTGAGCGCAGCGACGGCGGAAGCGGCCGTGCGGCGCTTCTTCGACGCTTGGAACACCGGGAACCTGGACGCGTTCGACGAGCTCGTACATCCCGACTTCGAAGAGGTCTGGGCGGCACCGCCCGGCCATGGGCGCGGCCCCGCAGGCGCCCGGGCCTCGTATGCCGCGACCATGACGCAGTTTTCCGAGATCCACTTCGATCTCGAGGACGTGATCGCCCAGGCTGATCGAGTCGCATGCCGGACGACATTTCGATTCACGGCGCGGAGCTCCGGCGAGCAGGGCCGGATGATCGGGATGAACGTGTTCCATTTGATCTCCGGCAAGGTCAGCCGTGAGTGGTACGTGTATCTGAAGGTGCCCTAGCCGCGCGTCGCTGGAAGGGCTCCGACGGTCGGCCGCGGCGGCGATGGGAGCAGCGAGGCGGCCAGCGCGAGGGCAGCCGCCGTGTTCGACGCCATTCTCTGATCGCCCCTACTTCGCTGGCGTCAACGTGAACACTTCGTTGACTACGTCGCGGACGCAGCCGGACCGGGGAGATACCGACACTAGGTCGCCCACTCCAGTTGATGATGGAAACGCCATAACCTTCAGTTCGCTCAGATCCGGGCGCACGCGCTCTCTTTGGACCCCCAATCTGACCCCCACGGCGTCGCCGCGACATGCATCCGCGTGCCGCTCAATGCACGGGTTTCGGAGCAAATGCAGCATCATGCAGATGCGCGCAGCGCGGGGGTCCATCTTGAAAACCGCTTGGGGTGCAAGCCTCACCAGGGTTCGAATCCCTGCCCCTCCGCACTGTGATGTCTCAAGACATGGCCGATGTCTTGATCGGGACCCGGACTCCTGGCAGCGGCCGATGGACGAGGGGTCGCCGAAGATGAAAGAGTGGCAGAATGACCGCATGACCATAAAGATGACTGCCACGGAGGCGAAGGCGAAGATCCTCGCTCTGCTCGACGACGTCTCGGCGGGCCAGGAGGTGGAGATCACCAAGCACGGCCGTGTCGTCGCGCGGCTGGTGCCCGCTACCGGGCCGCACGCCCTGAAGGGCGCCCTGGTCGGCGCCGCTATGACGGAGGGAAAGGATGAGGACCTCTTCGCCACCGGAGCGAGCTGGGATCTGCCATAAGCACCGTCGTGCTGGACAGCCACATCGTCCACTGGTGGTCGGCCGAGCCCGATCGCATCAGCGCCGCCGCGAGCAAGGCCATCAGCGCAGCTGATGAGCTCGCGGTCGCCGACATCTCGTGGTTCGAGCTCGCCTGGCTGGCTCGACATGAGCGGATCGTCCTGACGATCCCGGTCGCCTCCTGGCTTCGGCAGCTGGCGGCCCAGGTCCGAACGATTCCCGTGACGCCGGCGATCGCGGCCACGGCGGTCGGCCTGCCCTCATCGTTCCCCGGCGATCCGGCCGATCGGCTCATCTACGCGACGGCGACGGAGAACGGCTGGCGGCTCATCACCAAGGACCGCAGGCTGCGCACCCACCGCCATCCTCATCCCGTCACCCTCTGGTAGGCCAAGGTCGTCACTGGTAGTCGCGACTCGGGGTCGAAATAATCAGGGAGCGCGTCCCGTTCTTCAGATGCGAGCGCAACGACGTCGCGAAGGAGTCCACCAGATGCCCGCGGTCACCGCCCCGAACATCCTCGCGCTGCCGGTGGTCCAGGCGAGCGGAGACCAGCTTGAGCGCTCGCGCCTGGTCCGCACGATCGTCACCGCGATCAAGACCTACGAGGGTGAGGGTTTTCCCGTGCGCCGTCCGTTCCCCGGGCTCGACCGGCGCATCGCCGATCCGTTCCTTCTCCTGGACCAGATGGGGGAGGTCCAGTACGCGCCGGGCGAGGCGAAGGGCGCGCCGGACCACCCGCACCGCGGCTTCGAGACGGTCACCTACATGATCGACGGCGAAAATGGTCAAATATTTTATCCATGATATATCGATTTTACCCAATTTGATATAATATTATGAATATTATTGAATATTTG
>JANNUM010000336.1:0-3965 GCA_031395235.1 Chloroflexota bacterium | reverse complement strand
CACGGTCATGGCCGCCAAGCCGGTCTGGAACACCCTGACCAAGTACGAGCCCGGCACCATGCGCACGGTGCCGGACCTCGCGACCAGCTGGGAGCCGGCGGCGGACGGCCTCTCGTGGACCTTCAAGCTCCGTCCGGGAGTCAAGTGGCATGACGGCAAGCCGTTCAGCGCTGCCGACGTGAAGTTCACGCTCGAGAACCTCGTGAACCCGAAAGTCAACGCCCTCTTCCGCAGCAGTCTGAGCGGCCTCAAAGAAGTGCAGATCGTCGATGAGCTGACGGTCAAGCTGATCCTCGACAAGCCGTATTCCTCCCTCCCGATCCAGCTTGGCTACAACATCGCGATGGCGCCAAAGCATCTGCTGGATGGCCAGGATCTCAACACCTTGACCGACTACGTGCAGAAGCCGATCGGCACGGGACCGTTCAAGGTCACGGAGATCGTGAAGGGCAGCCACATCGCGATGGCGGCGTTCGACGAGTACTACGAGGGACGTCCGAACCTCGACCGGCTCGTCTACAAGATCATTCCTGAGATCAACACCCAGGTCGCGCAGCTGCGTACCGGTGAGCTGGACCTGGCACTGATCGAGCCCGCCCACAAGGAGACGCTGAAGGGCCAGCAGAACCTCAACTTCTTCACCGTCGAGCAGCCGAACACGTTCTACTTCCCCCTCAATGCCTCCCGCGAGCCGTTCAACGATGTGCGCGTTCGCCGTGCCCTGGCGCTGGCCGCCAACCGGCAGCTGATGGTGGACCGCATCCTCCGAGCCGAGGCGCCGTTGGCCGCGGGAGCCTACGGCACGGCGTTCGGCGAATTCCAGAACAAGGATCTCAAGCCGTACCCCTACGACCCGGAGAAGGCCAAGCAGCTGCTCGCCGAGGCCGGCTGGAAGCCCGGGGCGGACGGGATCCTCGAGAAGAACGGCAAGAAGATGTCGTTCGGCTTCATGGTCGACAAGGGCAGCGCCGTGCGCGAGCAGATGGCCCTGGCCGTACAGCAGGACTGGAAGAAGATCGGCGTCGAGACGAAGATCGAGGTCGAGGAATTCAACGTCTACCTCAAGCGTGGCAACTCCCGCCCCGGCGACTACGACGCGCGCACCGGGTGGCGTATCACCGCCCCTGACCCGGACAAGACCGCGGAATACACGACCAATGGTGCGTTCAACCACTACATGTATTCGAACGCGGACGTGGACCGGCTCATGGCCGAGGCGCGCTCCAGCTCTGACCACAAGAAGCGCGTGGCGCTCTACCACGACCTGCAGAAGCGGATCTACGACGACGTGCCGGTGATCTGGGTCTACTACTGGACTGAGATCATCGCGCTCAACAAGGCCATCAACGGCCTTCCACAGATGGGCATCCGTGATTCGTTGACCTACACACACAAACTCTGGCGATCCTGAGCAGGCGAGCCGCTCCCGCGTCAACGTTCGTCCGGGCGCCACTCGTCCGACCGTTGACGCGGGAGAGGTGAAGCGGCCTTCAGGGGGGATCACGTGACGCGCATCGGGCTTGCCTGCGGGTACGACAGCACGCAGGGCATCCGGGATTTCACGGACGGGATGAGGGGCGCGGACGAGCGGGGATTCGAGATCGGGTTTTTCTCCGAGACGCTCGCTCTCATGCGCGACTCGGTGACGGCCATGACCTCGTTCGCGCTCGCGACAACGAAGGTGAAGCTCGGGTGCACGCAGATCGTCGGACTGCGGAGCCCCGTCCTGATGGCGCAGACGCTGGCGACGCTCGACGAGCTCTCCGGCGGACGCATGATCCTGTGTCCCGGCGCGGCCACGGCGAATCACGCACGCACGCACGGCTTCGCGCCCGCCGACGCGGTGCAGACACTGAGGGAGTGGGTGGAGGCGCTGCGCCTCGTGATGTCAGGCGAGAAGGTCAGCTACGAGGGCCAGTTCGTCAAGCTGTACGACACGCAGATGGGCTGGAGGCCGGTCCGCCCGCACGTGCCGCTCTGGTTCGCTGCCACGAGCGCCACGGGTTTGCGTCTCGCGGGCCAGCTGGGCGATGGGGTCTTGCTGAACACCGTCTCCTCGCCTGAATACGCGGCGAATGCGATCCGCATCGTCCGCGAGGCTGTGGAGGGGGCGGGTCGCGACTGGTCCACGTTCGAGGTCGCAGCGCTGATCAACACTTCCATCGAGGACGACCGCGATGCGGCGATCGACGCTGTGCGCTGGGAGGTCGCCTACAAGTTCCTTCCTCACAAGTTCCGAACGCAGGCCGGCCCGCGCATGCGAGTCGGCGAGCCACACATCGACCCCGCGGAACTGCCGCGACTGGAAGCGGCCCACAAGGCCGGTGGCAAGCGCGCACTGGAGAAGGCGCTCGCGAAGGAGACCGTGGCGGCGCTCACAGCGGCCGGGACAGCGGGTGAGGTGAAGGAGCGCATACAGCGGTACAGGGACGCGGGCGTGAAGCTCCCGATCCTTCGGCCCGCGGCACGCCACCAGACGCAACGGATCCTCGATCTCTTCGCGCCGAGCTAGCGGAGAGGAGACCCGCGCTCCCTAGGCCTAGGCCCGCACCTTCGGCTTTCTCGCAGGCGTTACTTCTCGAAGACACCCTTCGCGAGTGCCTTGCCGTGATCGACCATCAGCCGACCACGGGCGATGACCTTCTCGACGGTGTGGTCGTCATTGAGCACGACGATGTCGGCGTCGGAACCCTTGGCGATGTTCCCCTTGCGCGGGTACAGCCGAAGGTGCCGGGCCGGATTGGTCGCAGCCAGCCGAACGGCGGTGTCGAGCCCGAAGCCCTCCTCCAGCATGCTCTTGAACTCGAAGTGCAACAGCTTCGTCTCCCAGATCGCCATGTCGGGGTTGCCATGAGCGTCGGTCAGGTGTGGGAACACACCGCCGCCGTCGCTGCTCATGCTGATGCGCTCGATCGGTACCTGCTTGCTCAACAGGTACCGCAGTGCCTCGGGGACCGGCACCGTCCCGGGAATCCTCCGGTGCGTGGTCAGGTCGATGGGGCCGCCGTTCATGCCCCAGCGCACGACCTGATCGAGCAGGCCGCTCGCACGGCCGCAGTGCGTGGGTAGGTACACGCTGGGGGAGAGATCGCTCTGCTCGATCGCGTCGATCAAGAGCTGGATCCCTTGCTTGCCCGCTCCGACGTGGATATTCACGATGCCACCGCGTCCCGTGAGGCGGCCCGCAATATTGGCGTCGGCCCCGATGCGGATGATCTCTTCCACCGTGGGTTGGGATGACCGGGCGTCCGCGATGGCGATCTCGCCTGCGCCGAGTGCTTTGTCGATCAGCATCATGTCGGTCTTGAGACTGCCGGTGAAGGTCGGGTGCGGGACGTCGTACGCTCCGATGAGGATGTAGGTGGACAGCCCTTCGAACTCGAGCGACCGCGCCTTGGCGAGCAGTCCCAACAGATCGCGCGTCAGACCGTCGGCGCCGAGCAGGCCGACGGCCGTCGTCGTACCCCACAGCGTGAACTCGGTGAGCATGACCTCGGGTCCACGGGTCTGCGCGCCGTTGCTACCGCCGCCACCGAGCATGTGGACGTGGCTATCGATGAACCCGGGGACGACGCGCCGGTGCTGACAATCCACCTCGACCACTTCTGAGATGGGAAGAGGGGGCAGCGAGTCCGCGACCATGGCGATGCGCTCACCGGCGATCAGGATGTCCTTGACGCCCTGATCGGTAGGCGAGAACACGTGGCAGTTACGAAGCACTGCGAGCATCGTTCCTCCGCCCCTCTACCGGCACCGACCGCTGGAGTACTGCGCGCGCACGCGGCCCTCGCGCTTGGCGATCGCGATCAGGGGAGGCGCGGCCCCTGGTCTGACCTCAGGCTGTCACGGGAACGCGACTCCCGACGCCTGCCACCAGCTCAGCGACCAGGCGTCCGAGCAGAGCTTGCGCCAGGATCACCGGGCGCTGGATCTCGTCCTGCTCGGCCTCGCGCATCAGCTCGTCC
>JANNUM010000301.1:0-3635 GCA_031395235.1 Chloroflexota bacterium | reverse complement strand
TTACCAGGTCGTACTGACCAGCGAGCTTAGGATCGCCGGCATCGCGAGCATCAAACCGGACGCGGACCGTGACGCCGAGCTCTCGCGCGTTCACGCACGCCTTCCCTATCGACGGCGCGTCGAGGTCGTACCCGTCGACGCGGATCTTCGGATAACCCTTGGCCATGCCGATGCTCGACCAACCGAAACCGCACGCGATGTCGGCGACGCGCGCCGGTGGATCGGCCATCAGTCTCGCGTGAACGTCAGGGATCGCGGGGATGAAGTCCTGAGCCAGCTGCTTCAGGAACAGCGGCTTGTTCTGCGCGCCCTGCGCCTCGCGCATCTCCGGGCCGAACTGGGCCCACGAGACGCCGCCACCGGACCGGAACGCGCCCGCCACCTCGTCACTCTTCCGCATGGCCGCGACCATCGCGGCCGCGATCGGTGCGACGTAGTTCAGGTCTTCCGTATCCGCAAGCACCGCCGCATGGCCCTCCGGGAGCGTGAAGCGTCGCTTGTCGGGCGCCTTGTGGGCGTCGTCGACGTCCAGGAAGCTGGAGGCCGCCTGCTGCTCGAGCCACTCGCGCGTGTAGCGCTCGTCCGTGCCGGTACGCGAGGCGAGCTCGGCCGACGTCGCCGCGCCCTCCTTCCAAAGTGACTGGTAATAGCCAAGGCGTCGGCCGAGGTACATCGCGAAGAGGTCCGCCGCACCTTGCACTGATTGGATCGCGCGTCCAACGAGCGCATCGCGGCGCTCGTCCTGTGAAACAGACGTGGTCATTTGTTCTCCCCTCCCGCCCAGCGCACTCTATGCGTGGAGGCATGACGTGACAACCGATCCACGCTCTCGCAGCCGGGTCATGATCGACGGACCGGATCGCGCTCCGGCCCGCTCGATGATGCGCGCCGTTGGCTACACGGACGAGGACTTCAAGAGGCCGCTCGTCGGTGTCGCGCACTCGTGGATCGAGATCATGCCCTGCAACATCAATCAGCGAGAGCTCGCCGGCTGGGTCAAAGAGGGCATCCGCGAGGCGGGCGGCACACCCGTGGAGATGAACACGATCGCCGTGAGCGACGGCATCGCGATGGGCACCGAGGGAATGAAGGCCTCGCTCATCTCGCGCGAGCTCGTCGCGGACTCGATCGAGCTCGTCGCGCGTGGCCACCTTTTCGACGCGCTCGTGTGCGTGAGCGGCTGCGACAAGACGATCCCCGGAACGGTGATGGCGCTCGCGCGCCTCGACATCCCGGGGCTCATGGTCTACGGCGGGTCGATCATGCCGGGACGCTTCCAGGGTCGCGACGTCACCATCGGCGACGTGTTCGAGGCGGTGGGGAAGCATGCGGTCGGGAAGATGAGCGACGCGGAGCTGAGCGAGCTCGAAGCCAATGCGTGCCCCGGCGCCGGCGCGTGCGGCGGACAGTTCACCGCGAACACCATGGCGACGGCGTTCGAGGCGCTCGGCATCTCGCCCGCGGGGTCGTCTCGCGTGCCCGCGACCGACCCGCGCCGTCGCGAGGTGATGCGAAGCGCCGGACGTCGCGTGATGGAGCTGCTACGCGACGGCGTCCGACCGCGGCAGATCATCACGCGCCCTGCGCTCGAGAACGCGATCGCCGCGGTGATGGCGACCGGCGGCTCGACGAACGCGGTGCTGCATCTGCTCGCCGTCGCGCGCGAGGCCGGCGTCGAGCTCTCGCTCGAGGACTTCGACCGCATCAGCGCAAAGACCCCGCTCCTCGCGGACATGAAGCCGTGGGGACGCTTCACCGCGCCGGATATGGACAGGGCCGGCGGCATCATGCTCGTGTTGCGCCGGCTGCTCGACGCGAAGCTGCTGAACGCCGACGCGCTCACCGTCACCGGGCGCACCATCGGGGACGAGGCGCGCGCGGCGCAGGAGAGGCCGGGGCAGGAGGTCGTGCGCCCGCTCGCGAGGCCGATCGCGGCGACGGGCGGCATGGTGATCCTCAAGGGCACGCTCGCGCCGGAAGGCAGCGTGATGAAGGTCGCCGGACACCTGATGGAGGCGCGCCGCTTCACCGCGCGCGTGTTCGATCGCGAGGAGGACGCGTTCGCCGCGGTCGTTGCCGGGAAGATCAAGGACGGCGACTGCGTGGTGATCCGTTACGAGGGTCCGAAGGGCGGACCCGGCATGCGCGAGATGCTCGGTGTTACCGGTGCGATCGTTGGCGCGGGTCTCGCGGAGAAGGTCGCGCTCATCACCGACGGACGTTTCTCCGGCGCGACGCACGGCCACGTCGTCGGGCACATCGCGCCTGAGGCCGCGGTCGGCGGTCCGATCGCGGCGGTGCGCGACGGCGACACGATCCTCATCGATCCGCAGCGACGCCGGCTCGACCTCGACATCGCGGCGGACGAGATGCGCCGCAGGCTCGCTGCAACGAAAGCGCCCCCGCCGCGCTATGCGACGGGGGCGCTCGCGAAGTATGCGAAGCTCGTGTCCTCGGCGTCGGCTGGTGCCGTCACCTCGGACTAAGACTCAGCGGGGCTTTGCGGTCACCGCCGCCTTTGCGACCACAGCCGCTTTCGGTTTCTCCTCGAAGTTCGCTTGAGCGACGAGCTCGCGCCATCCCGGCACGGGCTCGATCTTCGTGATGCGGTACGACTTGTGATTCACCTCGATGAGCTTGCCGACGATCGCGCCGTACGCGACCGCCGACTGCCCATTGAAGGGTCCACCGTGGAGCTTGACCGTGACGCTAGCGGTGGAGGATTTCAACGGGGGGGCCGGCGGTCTCCGCCGACCCCACCCTTACGTGCCTTTTGTGCTTTGAGCGCGGCGATCCGATTCTTCTCGGCCTTGTCGCGCTTTGGTCCTTTTTGCTTCGGCACCTAGCTAGTAGCGGCTACGAGACTGCGACGGACGACGCTGCTCGAAGCAATCGCTGCAGTAAACGGGCTTGTCGCCACGCGGCTGGAACGGCACACGGGCTTCCTTGCCACAGTTGCTGCACGTCGCGGTGAACATCTCGCGGGCGCCGCCGCCGTATCCACCAGCGCCACCGCCGCCGCCACCACCGCCACCGGCGCGGCGCGCCGCGCGGTCAGCGGGGCAACGGCTCGGGGGGTTCTGCAGGCCACGGCTCGCGTAGAACTCTTGCTCTCCGGCGGTCCAGATGAACTCTTGGCCACAGTCGCGACAGGTCAGGGTCTTGTCTGCGAAAGACACTCAGGTCTCCTCTCGTTCTTGCCTCTGCGCTTCGAGGATCGGGGCGAGTCTCTACGTGAGGATGACCTGCACGTGACCTACTACGTTCCGGGCCCTTGTCCGCCAGCGGCGCTTCGCCTTGCGAAGCCACCTAAGTGTAGCCCCGCCTTGTGCAGCCTGACCAACGTGGCGGGCGCCCGTTGACGGGGGTCCTGGGCGGTCCCTAGCGTCAGTCCCGATGGCTTTCGCGCTTCTCCCGATCAGCATCCTTCCGGCCCCGATCCCGGGGCCCGCTTCGCGTTGGGGAGGCTGAGCCGCACCTAGCAACCGCACCCAGGCACCGCAAACGGCCTCCCAGAACGGGAGGCCTTTTCTGTTCCCTTGAGAAGGTGGCAGGACATATAGAGGGAGTGGAGATGGCGACACAACTGGCGGCCGGCGACCGGGAGCGTCTGAACGAGGTCTTCGGCTCGTTCA
>JANNUM010000155.1:0-5057 GCA_031395235.1 Chloroflexota bacterium | reverse complement strand
CATCGCGCCACGGGCTCGGGAGCTTGTCCGGCGGAAAGGTGCTCGGAAAGGCCTCGCCGAGCCACTCATCGAACCATTCGCCCGAACGGAACCATGAGCGCGGGTACGTGCCGATCTGGGAATAGCCCGACTTCTGATTCGCGCGCCAGCTGCCCTGGTTCGCGAGCGCGATCCAGTTGTGCGTGCGATGGAGACCGAGCTCGTGCCAGACGTAGGCCATCCGTAACCGCACCGCTTCGCTCGCGATGCCCTTGCCATAGAGATCGTGGCGTCCGATGAAGATCCCGGTCTCGCCCTCGCGGCTCGTCCAGCTGATGTCGTAGATGCCGGTGTGGCCGACCGTGTCGCCCTGATATGCGATCGACCACTGCACCATGGTGTTGCCTTCGAGGTCCTTCTTCAGGCGCTCTTCCGCGGTCCCTGGCGTCTCGCTGCTGAAGCGCGGCCCCCAGAAGCGCGTGACCTCAGGCTGCATACTCCAGGTCCGGAACAGGTGGTAGTCCTCGAGCACCGGCGGACGGAGCTCTATGCCGTTCTCCCCGACGATGCGCGGTCCCAGCATCAGCGAGCCGCCGCGAACGGCACGTACTCGCGCTCGCTTTTGGCCCACCGTTCATCCCACGTCGCGCGTTGCATCACGAGCCACGCCTCGTCGACGTACGCGCCGTCGCGGTAGTGCACCTCGTGGCCTCGGCCGAACTCCGTGTAGCCGAGGCGCTCGGCGATGCGCAGCGCCGCGATGTTGTCCGCGCGCAGCTCGATGCCGGAGCGCTGGAGGTCGAGGTAGTCGAAGAAGTAGCGATGGAGCGCGAGCGCCGCGTCCCAGCCGTAGCCCTTCCGCCACTCATCGGGATCGATGATGAAGTGTTGGAGCTGCGCGCCGGGAGGGCCCTCGACGCTTCCGAGTCGCGCCCGTGCCAGCCCGATGAGACGACCCCCGTCCTCGATCGACCACAGCACGACGCGCTGCTCCTTCGCCTGCTCCTTGAGGCGCTCTTTCCACGTCGCGGGCATCGCAGGCTCGTGCCAGATCGGACCCGCGTGCCGGACGCGCAGATCGGCCATCCAGCGCGAGTACGCCGCGAGGTCGTCCTCCACCGGAGTGCGAAGACTTGTGCGCTTGCCCCTGATGATCCCGCCGAGCGCCATGACCCCTCGAGGATACGGATTAAACGGCGGGGAGGCGCACCGTGAACTCTGCGCCGCCCTCGTCGACGTTGCGTGCGGTGATCGCGCCGCCGTGCGCGACCGCAATCGCCTGAGCGATCGCGAGGCCGAGGCCCGCGCCGCTCTGCTGCGCGTTGTCGCCTCGATGGAAACGACGGAACAGGCGTGTCTGCGCGCCGCCCGGAAGCCCTGATCCGGCATCGCGCACGCGGACGACGGCCTGGCCGTCCTCGCGCGAGCCGCGCACCGCAACGGACGCACCGCGCGGCGAATGTTTCACCGCGTTGTCGATGAGGTTCGTGAAGAGCTGCGCGAGCCGGTCGGGATCGCCGCGCACCGCGGGTAGGCCGTCGGTCGCGACCTCCAACTTGACGCCGGCCTCGTGCGCCTGCACCTCGAGGGCGGCGACCGCGCTCGCCACCAGCGTCGTCGCCTCGACGCGTTCGCGGGCGAGCTCCGGGCCTCCGGCCTGCAGCTTCGCGACCTCGAGGAGTCCCTCGACCATGCGGATGAGCCGGCGTGACTCGCGCTGGATGATCTTCGCGGCGGGCGGCGCAGCCTGGCCCGCGGCCTCGCCTTCGGCGATGGCCGGCGCGAATCCCTGGATCGACGTCAGCGGGGTCCGCAGCTCGTGGGAGATGTCCGCGAGGAACGCCTGCTCGCTGTCCCGCGCGCGCTCGATCTCGCCCGCCATCTCGTTGAACGCGCCGCCGAGCTCGGCGACCTCGTCGGGGCCCGCGACCGGCACACGGGTCCGGTACTCGCCGCGCGCGAAGCGACGCGCGCCGGCGACGAGCTCGCGGAGCGGATGCGTGATCGTTCGCGACAAGAGACCCGCGACGATGAGCGCGAAACCGGCCGCAACGACGCCCGCGACAAGCAGCGACGGGAGGAGCGCGCGCAGCGCGTCGCCGAACGCGGCCCGGGGACGCGCCACGACGATGATCGCCGGGTTGACGCCAACTGCGGCCGGGCGGAACGCCTGCTGCACGAAGAGCCACTGCGCGTCGCGGTCGGCGAATCCGCCGAAGTTCGCCTGCGTCGGCGTCGCCAATGTCTGGCCCGTCAGCCTGCTCTCGCTGTCCACGAGCACGCGCCGGTTGTTCGCGAGCACGAGGAGCCGAGCGTCGGCGGATCCGGCCTGCTCCGCGAGCGTGTCGATGACCTCCCGCGGCTGCTGGCCGCTGCGGAGCCCGGCCTGCATCGCCGTGAGCAGCGGCGCGGAGAGCTCCTGAAGCCGGAGGCGCAACACGTCGTTCTCATAACGAATGAAGAGACCGGAGATCGTGATCGCGGCGACGAGAAGGCCGACCGCGACGACACCGAGATACGACAGGAACAGCCGGCCCCCGACGCTTCGCAACATCAGGTGGAGGGAGCCACGAGCTTGTACCCCACGCCCCAGACGGTCTCGATCTTTGCGTCGGCGCCGGCGATCTTGTCGCGGAGCTGCTTCACGTGCACGTCGACGGTCCGTGTCTCGCCCGGATACGCGAAGCCCCACACGTCCTCGAGCAGGCGGTCCCGTGTCAGGACCATGCCCGGCTGCCGGCAGAAGGCCTCGAGGAGCTCGAACTCCTTCGCGCGCAGCGCGATCGTGCGCTCGCCGACCTGGACCTCGTGTCGCGCCGGATCGACGCTGAGGTTGCCGACGCGAAGGACTCGTCCGCCCCCGGGCATGCCCGACGCGCGCCGGAGGATCGCGCGCACGCGTGAGACGAGCTCCCGCGGGTTGAACGGCTTCGCAAGGTAGTCATCCATGCCCGCGTCGAGGCCGGCGATCCTCTGGGCGTCCTCCGCGCGCGCGGTCAGAGCGATCACCGGCGTGTCCGCGCGGCCACGCAGCTCGTTGAAGAGGTCGATGCCGTCGGTATCGGGCAGCCCGAGGTCGAGCACGACCAGCGCGGGCTTTAGCTCGTCGAAGAGAGCGCGAGCGCGCGCGCCGGTGGCCGCGTGCTCGACGATGTACCCGGCGTTGCGCAGGTACAGCGTGACCAGCTCCGCGACCGAGGCGTCGTCCTCGACGACGACGATCCGCGCGGTACCGCTCACGCCGGCGAGCATAGCCTCGGTTATCGTCCCGCCGATGCCCCTGAAGCTCGCGACCGTGCTCGCGCATCCGGATGACGAGACCTTCGGCACGGGTGGCACGCTCATCCGATACGCGAGGGAAGGGATCGAGGTCCACAGCCTCTGCCTCACCGAGGGCGAGAATGGCTGGGCTGGCGCGGATGGCGCGATCGTTCCACGCGAGCTGGTCGGGCCGACGCGCGCGCGAGAGATCGCGGAAGCGGGTCGTCGTATGGGCGTCGCGAGCGTCACGTGTCTCAGGTACCCCGACGGCGGCCTCGCCGGTGTCAATGAGGACTGGGTCGTCCGCGACATCGTGCGCTGGCTGCGCCGCGTGCGCCCCGAGGTCGTGATCATCTGGGGCCCCGACGGCGGCTACGGGCATCCCGACCACATCGCGGCGGGCGAGCGTGCGCTGACGGCCATCGAGCTGGCCGGCATGCAGCGGCACGAACCCGAGCTCGGAGCCCACTGGCACGCGAAGCGGTGCTACCGGTTCGTCGCCGCGGCCGAGCTCATCGATCGGCTCTCGTCACTCATGCCCGCGTTCGCGGATTACATCGAGACCCTGGCCGTGAAGCCGCAGCGCTGGACGCGAGAGCGTCTCGGCGCCGTCGTCGATGTGCGCGACGTCCTTGACGCGAAGGTGCATGCGATGGAAGCCCACCAGACGCAGGCGCCCGATCTGGCGATGTGGGCGAGGGCGCGCGCGGAGATGCCCGAGATCTTCGCCGAAGAGACGTACATCCGCGAGTACCCGGAGCCGGGCGGCTCGCCGCTCGAGTCCGATCTTTTCGCAGGCCTCCGGTCAGACCGAAGCGAGCCGGATCGGTCCTGACAGCGCGCCGACGAGCGCATGCGTGCGCTCGGTCGAGCTATCGCGCCGCGCGTGGGCCTCGAGATGGCGCACGAGCGCGTCCATCCCCGCGATCACCGGAACGCACGAGCTGCCGACGTCGTCGGGCTGCCCCCGCGTCAGCACCACGACGCCCTCGACGTGGGTGTAGATGAATCCGCCGCTCGCGACATCGCCTTTGACACGCGCCGCGTTCGAGCGCGCGCGCTTCGACGGCGAATCGGAGAGCGGATGCGAGATGCCGGGGCCGGTCCGCCGGTACCAGTGATCCTGGTAGCAGACGAGCGCGCCCTCTTCGTCCCGCAGCTCGACGACGATCACCCCATGAGGACCGAGAACGACGAGCGGAACGACGTCGGAGCCGTCGCGCGGCGCGTAGCGCGCCATCACGACGTAGTCGGAGGAGAGGCGCTCGCCCAGATACGCGGCAGCGCGCTCCGCGAGGCGTGCCCGCGGACCGTGACCGGCGAGCGCCGTGAACGCCGTGCGGAGTCCCCCCATTTCGTCCTTTCCGTCCCTCCAGGCGCGATGCTGGTCGCCGTCGGGCGTCGCCACAAGTAGGCCGGTCGTCATGCCCCTCTCGTACCGCCGCGCGCACGTGCATCATCCCCAGGGTGTCCCTTCGTTCGGAGATCGCCGAGCAGCCGGCAGCGGTTGCGCGCCTCCTCGAGGATGGCGCCGCGGATGCGCGGCGCCTCGGCGCGCACCTCGCACGCGCGAAGCACCTCACCGTCGCCGCCCGTGGCTCGTCGGACAACGCCGCGATGTACGGCAAGTACCTCTTCGAGGGCCTCGCCCGGATCGTCACCGCGTCGGCGGCGCCGTCGCTGATAACGCGGTACGGCACGCCCCCACGCTACGCGGGTGGCGCGGTCATCGGGATCTCGCAGTCGGGCGCCGCACCCGACGTCTCGGCGGTCATCGCCGCGGCGCGACGCGACGGCGCGCTCACGATCGCGATCAC
>JANNUM010000136.1:0-3597 GCA_031395235.1 Chloroflexota bacterium | reverse complement strand
CCGCCTCATCGAAAGCGTCGCACGTGGGGAGCGCGATCTGGCGTCGGTCCGCGACGCGAAACTTCGCGAAGCCGTGCGCGTTGCGCTTCGTATGCACATGAATGCCGAACGGGGCCTGGATGCGCTCGCGCGGGCGCGCATGCGCGACCGCGTTCTTGGTTCGATACGACCCCGCCGCGCAACGCTCGCTGATCGCGCGGCTGTCGCGTTCGCGATGGTCGCGAAGCCCGCTCCCTACGCGGTACGCGCGATCGCCGTCGCTTCGCTCTGCGTCGCGACCGTCGCCGGCGCGACCGTGGCGAGCGCGGAGACACTTCCCGATCATCCGCTGTACCCGATGAAGCTCGCGGGCGAGGATCTGCGTCTCACGCTCGCGCTCAGCGCCGGGGATCGTGCCGGCGTGCAGCTTTCGATCGCGGAGCATCGCCTCGCGGAAGCGGAGGCGCTCGCGACGAGTGGCCGCGACGATGAAGCGCTCGTCGCGTCGAGCACGTACTCGCAACAGATCGCCGAGGCGGCCGCGGAGCTCGCCGAGCTCGAGGGGTTGCGACCCGAAGTGGTCGCGCTCGTCGCCCAGCTCGACAACCGGTTCAACGAGCAGCGTTCGCGGGTTCAGGAGCTCGCGACGAAGCTCGCGGGCGACCCCGCCACCTTGCGCGGATCGCAGATCCTCGCGGTCGTAGCGGCGCCGACGCTGGCGCCGGGCCTCCTCGGCGTGCAGCGCATCGCCGAGACCGCCGCCGGCGTGGCGGAAGACCTGGCCTCGCAGAGCACACTGCCCGTGGCGTCGCGCGCCAGCCCGCGGCCGCGCGCATCGAGGACCGCGGAGGTCGTGCGGCGGAACGCCGACCAGGCACGCGCCGCTGCCGATCGGGCGAAGGCGAAGAACACGAAGGTCAAGAATTCGGAGACCAAAGGGTCGTACGATCGAGGCGACCGTTCAGACGATGACGACGACCGCGACTGAGCTGCGTCTGCTAGAGCGCGCGGCGGAGTAGGTCGAGCGCGCCGAGCAGCGCGCGGCGGCGCCCTTCGACGAGCGAGCCGAATCGGATCGTCGTCGTGCGCGGACGATCGGGTGTCCAGATCCGCAGCTCCGCGCTCAGCTCGCCGTGTGGAACGACCAGGCGCACCTCGGGCGCCGGCCGGAGCTCCTCGAGCAGATGGGTGAGCTCGTCGGCATCGGCCATCGGACGGACGAAGCCGCGTGCGTACCACGACGCTGACCCCGGTGACTCGGCGAGGACGCGTGCCACGTCGCCACCCGACAAAGACTCCGCCGTCGCGAGACGCCACCCGCGCTCGCTCAGGCCGCGTCCGATGACGGAGCCGAGCGTCTCGTCGTCGGTGCCCCACACGTACTGACCGAGCCGCTCGCGGACCAGTGCCTCCATCCGCGCGATGCGCGCGTCCATCGTGGCGGCGTCCGCGTCCTTGTCTGTGATCCGCACGTGGACGCCGTCGTTCTTCGCCTTCGTCACGACCGTGGGCGCGGTCGAGCGCACGAGTTCGCCCAGTGTCTCCTCTGCCGTCGACTCGCCGATGCCGAGACTTGAGCGTCCGCGAGCGGAGGACGGCGCCGGCGATGAGCGTCGGCTCGACGTGGTGCTCCCACATGTAGGTCATCTCACGCGGCACGCCCGGCATCGCGACGATCCGCTTGCCGTCCCTCCGCACGTCCCACCCCGGCGCGGTGCCGTTCGGGTTGGGTAGCGCGCGCGCCGACGGGATGAGCCACGCCTGTTTGCGGTTCCGCTCGGGCATCGAAACGCCGCGCGCTCCGAACCATTCCCGCAGCTCGCGCTCGAGAGCGGGATCTACGACCGGCTCCTCTCCAAGGACGGCGGCGATCGTCTCGCGCGTCAGGTCGTCCTCCGTCGGACCGAGACCGCCGGTCGAGATGACCAGGTCCGACCGGCCCAGCGCCCGGTCCAGCGCCTCCCGGCAGCGCGCCGGGTTGTCCCCGACGGTGGAGATGTACAAGCAGTCGATGCCCAGGTCCGCGAGCCGGGACGCAAGGTACTGCGCGTTCGTGTCGACGATCTGGCCGAGGAGCAGCTCGGTGCCGATGGAGAGGATCTCCGCGCGCACTCGCTGACCTCCTCGTTCGTCGGCTGGCACGCGACTTGCACTCGCCAGCGACGACAACTCAAGAAATCCCAACCCTTCCCTTCCTCACCACGAGACCCCGCCGACAGGCGGGGTTTTGTGGTTCCAGGGGGTCGGGAGGCCTAGGGTACGATGCCTCGGGTCCGAGACCATCGTGGAGGTGAAGTCGTGGCGAACGGCTACTGCGTCAAGTGCAAGGCCTCGCGCGAGATCAAGGACGCGAAGCAGATCACCATGAAGAACGGGCGGCCCGCGACCCAGGGCTCCTGCCCGGTCTGCGGCACGAAGATCTTCAAGATCGGCGCGGCCTAGTTCCTGCTGCCGACCTAGGGGTCGGAGGTGCGCCCACATGAATATGAAGGTCAAAGAACTGATGACCCCCAACCCCACGGTCTGTCGGCCGGAGGACATGGCCTCGCAGGCGGCGACGCTCATGAAGCAGGAGGACTGTGGAGCGATCCCGGTCGTCGCGAGCGGCAAACTCGTCGGCATCATCACCGACCGCGACATCGTGATCCGCGCGGTGGCCGCTGGAAAGGACCCGCGCTCGACACCGGTGTCCGCGGTGATGAGCGCGGACCCGGTCACGCTCTCGCCCGACGCCGACGACGACGAGGCGGAACGGCTCATGGCCAAGAGTCAGGTGCGGCGGCTGCCGGTCGTCGAGAACGGGAAGCTCGTTGGCATTCTCGTGACCGCGCAGCTGGCCCGGCGGGGGAACACACACGAGCTCGGCGAGACGATCAAGGGGATCAGCGAGCCGAAGAGCGGACGAGGTTCGCACGCGCGGGGCTGATCCGTAGCGCTGTTCTCCACATGTCCACATCGCGTCGTCACTGGTCACTACTGCGGCGCGCGCGAAGCGCACACGCCGAGCAGATGAGCGCAGCGCGCTGCGCGATTACCATTTGAGCGGGCCAGTAGCTCAGCGGTAGAGCAGGGGACTCTTAATCCCTTGGTCGTGGGTTCGAATCCCTCCTGGCTCACACTGTGATGTGTCGGGACATCGGAGACGATGTGTCGAGACATCGAAGACGCTTCAGGACATCGTAGACATCAGGCCGACTGCCGCTGGTAGTCGCGCGTGGGGTCGAGGACCAGCTGGCGAATCAGTTCACCGTCCTCGGTCACGATCCGCACGTCGCGGTCAGCGACGAAGAGCACGATCGACTTGCCGCGGTGACGCGCGCCCAGACCGATGTGATGCAGGCGCGAGTCGTAGCGCAGGGTGACCTTGCCGTGCCGGTCGACGGTGTCGTAGCGGACCCGCAGGTGCAGCGGCGGCGCGGCCGATCCCGGCCCCGCCTTCACCTTGGCGTCGAAGACCTCCGGCGTTCGGCGGCCGAGCGCGCGGTGCGGGCGGCTGCCTCGCGAGCCAGCGCTTCTGGGTTTCGTGATGACCACAGCCGACTCCTGGTGGTCGCCGTGCGTCCGCCAGCGATTGCCTAAGCGCGAGGATGGCCTCCTCGACCTTGGGCCATGTTGGTA
>JANNUM010000133.1:0-1926 GCA_031395235.1 Chloroflexota bacterium | reverse complement strand
ACAGGCATGGTTGACCTCCCACGCACATCGGCGTCGCATCACGCTAGTTCACTTCGTCCGCCGAGCGTGTGACCCACCGCACACCATGCGGCGGAGCGTTAGCCTCGGCTCGGATCCGGAGGGAGGGGACGTACTAGGCGGGAGGTCTACATTCATGACGCATCGTCGCACGATGACAGGAGGCCACACATGGACAAGTACACCGACTGCGAGCAGGGTCATGCCAAGGAGCGCATCACAGGCAAGACCGACGACGAGTTCGTCAACAACGTCAAGCGGCACCTCGGCATGCAGCACAAGGGCACGGCGATGCCGACGCGCGAGGACATCCTCAAGATGGCCAAGACAGGCTGATCGACAGCTAAGGGCAGGCGCGCCGCGCCGGCGGCTAGTGGAAGCTTTTCTCGCCGGCGCGGATCGCGACCTTGAGCCAGTTCTCGGCCGGCGGGAGCGGGCAGCGCCAGTCGTCGTTGTACGCGCAGTACGGGTTGTAAGCCCGGTTGAGGTCGAGCAGGTAGCGCCCCCCGCCGAGCGGCTCCGCCTCCACATAGCGGCCCGCGCCGTAGGTGTCCTTGCCGCTGGTCGCGTCGCGGAAGGGGATGAAGAGCGCGTTGCCCTGGTGGAAGGCGAGCAGCGTGGCGTCAGCGCCGTCGACGCTGAAGCGGACGGTCCCGGCGCGCTGCAGGTGGTCGGTCGTGCCGTCGCTCATCTCGACCTCCTCGACGCCGCCGGGCGGACCCTCCAGCGCGACCTCGAAGCGGAAGGCCGGGTCGGGGTCGAAGTACCGTAGCCCATCGAAATGCTGTCGTTGTGTGACCGTGAGCGGGGAGTCGTGCGCCTTGCCGAAGTAGTCGTCCTTCGCGCGGCGCAGCTCGAGTAGGTCCATGACCGAGGAACGCACCCCGTCCGCGCGCACTTCCCTCCTGCTGCTCGCGCTCGCGTTGGTGCTGGCGATGACGACGTGGTTCTCCGCGGCTGCGGTGCTGCCGCAGCTGAGGGCGGCGTGGTCGCTCTCGAGTGGCGAATCTGCGTGGCTGACCATCGCCGTGCAGCTCGGCTTCGTCACCGGCGCGCTTGTCTCTGCGATCACGAATCTCTCCGATCGCTTTTCCGCGCGACACGTGTTCTTCGTATCGGCGCTCGGCGCCGCGTTCGCGAACGCGCTCGTCGCGGCGAGCGACACTCTCGCGCTCGCGATCCCGCTGCGCTTCCTCACCGGTTTCTGCGTCGCGGGCATCTACCCTCCGGCGCTCAAAGTGATGGCGACGCACTTCCGCGTCGGGCGCGGCGTCGCCCTCGGCGTGATGGTCGGCGCGCTCACTCTCGGATCCGCGACGCCCCACCTGGTGAACGGGCTTGGCGGTCTCGACTGGCGTCTCGTCGTGCTGGCGTCGTCGATGATGACAGTGGTCGGTGGCGTCATCGCGCTCGTCTTCGTGCGCGACGGACCGTATCCGTTCCCACGGGGCTCGTTCGATCCACGCTTCATCGTGCGTGCGTTCCGGAACCCGGCGGTGCGTCTCGCGAACCTCGGCTACTTCGGACACATGTGGGAGCTGTACGCGATGTGGTCGTGGTTCGCGGTGTATCTCGGCGAGAGCCTGCGCATCGCCGGCGTCGCTGACGGAGGCTCCCTCGCGTCGATCGGCACGTTCGCCGTCGTCGGTGCCGGTGCGATCGGCTGCTACGCCGGCGGCGTGCTCGGCGACCGGTGGGGGAGGACGCGGACCACGGCGCTCGCGATGGCCGTCTCTGGTACGTGCGCCGCGCTCGCCGGCATTGTGTTCGGGGCCGCGCCCGCGCTCGTGATCGCGCTCGGGATCGTGTGGGGGGTCGCCGTGATTGCGGACTCCGCGCAGTTCTCGACGATGGTCACCGAGCTCTCGGATCAGTCTACGTCGGGACCGCGCTCACCGTGCAGATGGC
>JANNUM010000128.1:0-6589 GCA_031395235.1 Chloroflexota bacterium | reverse complement strand
GCGGGATTCATCGCGGCGCCGGTGAGCGGCCCGCCCATGAGGATGTCGGTCGCGACGGTGAGCCCGATGCCGAACCCCGCGATACGGGGTGCGAGCGGCGAGACCGCGGTGCCGTAGACGGCCCACACCAGGAAGATCGTGAGGAGCGCCTCGACGCCGATGCCCACCGGCACGCTCACGCCATTCGCGAGCGCGGGGGTTCCAAGGTGCGTCTTGTCGATCGCCGCGAGCGCGAAGTCGAATACGCCGCGGAGCGCGAAGCCGGCGAGCAGACCGCCGGCGAGCTGCGCGACGACGTAGGTGGGCACGCGTGACCAGGGATGCCGGCCCGCGATCGCGAGGGCGAACGTCACGGCGGGATTGAAATGCGCACCCGACAATGCCCCGAACGCGGACACCGCGATCGCGAGCGCGATGCCGTGCGCAAGTGCGATCGCGACGAGGCCGCCGCCGCTCCCGTTCGCGTCGGCGATGATCGCGCCGGCGCCGATGAAGATGAACCAGAACGTGCCCGCGGCTTCCGCCAGCAGGGCGCGGGTGTGTCCGCTCATCACGCGTCCCTCCCTAGTCCGTCGGGTATTGTCCACGCGTGGCCGATTTCCGTCCCGTTGAGGCAGCGAAGGCTCGCATCCTGAGCATCCGCGCAGCGCCTGCGGCCACGACCGCGGAGGACGCGAACGCGGAGTGGGTCGAGGTCCAGGCGACGCTCGACAGTGACCTCGCGAACTGGCGCCTGCAGCACCTGCGTGCGCTGTGGCGCGAGGAGGTCGCGAAGCCCGTCGAATGGGAGTGGGTCTACACCTGGGGCTCGCCGGCGTTCGTGCGCGCGGGTGAGATCTACCGGATCCACTCCGGCTCACGCGTGCGCGCCGCGACACACCCGCTGGCGGACGATCTCGTCGGGGGCCGCAAGCACGTCTATGTCGCCGGCCCGGTCGCGACGGCGCGCCTTCTCTGGCGGCGCGGCGACTACGCGCGGCTGGTCGATGCCTTCGGAACGGTCATCGACGAGATCGTGGTGTGGCCGCCCGAGGGCGCCCCGCAGAAGGCCGAGCAGCCCGCTTCGCCGCGGTAACGCGCGGCTTCGCTTTCGCCGGCGCTTTCAGTGTGGGTCGGTACTGCTTCGTTTGGACGGCGATCTTACGGATGAGCTTCTCGAGCACGGTGACGCCGATGCCCGGACCGGTGGGCACGCGCATCGTGCCGTCCGGCTGCACCGTGAACGGCTCGCCGATGATCTCCGTCGAGAAGTAACGCTCGGACGCCGACACGTCGCCGGGCAGGCTGAAATTCGGTAGCGAGGCGAGATGCACATTGTGCGCGCGGCCAATGCCCATCTCGAGCATGCCGCCGCACCACACCGGAACGCGGGCCTCCCGGCAGACATCGTGGATACGCCGCGCCGACGTCAGACCGCCGACTCTGCCGGCCTTGATGTTGATGACGCGCGTCGCGCCGAGCTCGATCGCCTTGCGCGCGTCGTCGCCGCTGTGGATCGACTCATCGAGGCAGATCGGCGTCTTGATCTCCCGCTGCAGCGCCGCGTGGTCGACGATGTCGTCGTGCGCGAGCGGCTGCTCGATCATCGTCGGCGCGTACGCGTCGATGCGCTTGAAGAGCGGTGCGTCCGCGAGCGCGTACGCGGCGTTCGCGTCGAGCATGAACGGCAGGTCCGGGAATGCGCTGCGGATCGCTTCGGCGACGGAGCCGTCCCAACCCGGCTTGATCTTCACTTTCACGCGCTGGTAACCCGCCGACAGCTCGCGGCGGATCGTCTCGAGCAGCTCCTCGACCCTGGGCTGGATCCCGATCGCGACGCCGCACAGGATGCGATCGCGCGTGCCGCCGAGCACCTTTGACAGCGAGCGGCCGTCGCGCTTGGCGAAGAGATCCCAGATCGCCATCTCGAGCGTCGCCTTCGCCATGTGGTGCTCGCGGATCCACCCGAGGATGCGCTCCGTGTCCTCGGGTTGGTGGAGCTCGGCCGCGAGCAGCGCGGGGATGATGATCTCGTCGAGCGCGTACCAGACGGTCTTGGGAGTCTCACCCGAGTACCACGGCAGCTCCGGCGCGACGCTCTCGCCCCAGCCGACGGCTCCGTCCGATTCCACCCGCGCGATCACGCGCGTCTGATGCGTCTCGCGCGAGCCGCTCGTCTCGTACGCGCGCTTCAGTGGAAGACGCAGCACGAACAGCTCGACCCTCTCTATACGCAAGTCGTGTCCTCTCGTTCGGACGGGCCCGGCCTTGCCGGCCCCGTCCGTGCCCTAATTATCCGTATCGACGATCTCGCCGCGCCGCGGCTGCGGCACGAGCAGGTACGCGCCGCGACCGTCCGCGCCGCGCAGGAACTCCACGGCCGCGTAGCCGCGCGCGAAGGCGGGCTCGATCGCTTCGCGCACCGCGAGGCGCCACGCGAGCGCGGCCTTGGGGTCGCGCGCCTTCAGCTCCTGGAAGTTGGCGGGTATCTCCAGGAGCAGATGCGTCTCGTCGCCGGCGGGTGCGACCTTCCCAGGACGCTCGCCCTCGGCGCGAAGCGTGTACCCGATGCCCTCGCCCTCAGCAGCCTCGAGCGACGGCGGCACGTCATCGCCCTTGAGACGTTTGTAAGTGCGGTCGTGGCCGATAGGCCACTCGACGTAGATGCGGTCGGATGGCAGGCCGGCGTTCAGCTTGTCGGGCATCGGACCGTAGAAGTCGCGGTGGTACTCGCGAGTGAACGCGCCGAGCTTGGCGAAGTTGAAGGCGGCGTTGCGCGCTTCGAGTGGATCCATCGTCCAGCCGATCACCTCGATGCCCTGATCGAGGCAGTGATCGCGCTGCGCCTCCTTGAGCGCTTTCGCGAGTCCGCTGCCGCGGTACGCCTCGCGCACGGCGAGCATGTGGGAGTGATGACGGAAGTGGTAGTCGTAGATGCCGACGAACCCGCAGACGAAACCGGCCGGGCGCTCGTCACCGTCGGCGTATCCCAGGGCGACGAAGCCCCCGTTATGCGCGACCGCCAGGAGGAGCTGCGGCGGGACGACGACGTCGCCGCTCCACACTTCCTCCTGGATCGGCACCGTGGCCGTGCAGGCGCCGATATCGCGCGCGGTCTCGATCCGGAACGACACAGGTGCGAAGTATCTCCCGGACCATTACCATCCCGCGGTCATGCCCGTCAGCACCGAATTCCTCAAGAAAGTCTCCTGGTTCGAGGACCTGGACCAGAAGTCGCTCGACGCGATCGCGAACGCGGCCGTAGAGCAGCGCTACCAGCCGGGGCAGGAGATCGTGCGCCAGGGCGACACCGGCGTCGGCGCGTTCATCATCCGCTCGGGCAAGGTGGACATCGTCCAGGACCAGAACGGCCGAGAGGTCAAGATCGCGACACTCGGGCCGGGTGACGTGTTCGGCGAGATGGCGCTCCTCGACGAGTTCCCGCGCTCGGCGAGCGCACGTGCGGTCGAGCCCACGACCGCGCTCGGCATCCAGCGCTGGCACTTCCGCGGCATCCTCGAGAGCCATCCGCAGATCGCGCTGGCGCTACTGCCCATCCTGACCCGCCGCATCCGCAACGCCGAGGCGCAGCACGCAGAGGTCACCGCGCGGCACTAAGCCGGCCGGGTCTCAGCGTGTCGCGGAGAGGTTCAGGGTATAGGTGCCCGTCGTATCCGCGCCGCGCGCCGCACGCACACGGATGAAGTACGCGCCCGGATTGCGAACGACGTAGTCAACGCGCGCGATGCGGTCAGCGCCGGTGTTGACCTCCGGTTCGACCTCGACCCCTGAGGCGTTGAAGATCGTGAGTCCACCGCCCGGAAGCGTGTTGGCGCGGAGCGTCACCGCGATGGTCGTGTTGTCGGGGACCATGATCCGGAAGAAGTCGATGTCGTTCGCGGGCGCGATCGATCCTTCGTGCGTGCCCGCCGCGATCACCGCCGCGGTCGCTGGAGTGTTGCCGTAGTCGTCGGCGACAGTCGTCGGCCGTGCGGTCGAAGCGAGAGTCGGTGCGACCGTGAGTGCGATCGTTGGCGCAACGGTGGGCGCGACCGTTGGTGCAACGGTGGGCGTGACCGTTGGTGCGGTCGTGGGCGCGACGGTCTGCTGGGCCGTGCGCTGCGGAGCGTTGGTGCGACCCTGGGCGGTGTTCCGTTCGCCACCGCCGCGTAGCGCGAGGATCGCGAGCACGAGCACGAGGATCCCCGGAACGATCGCGCGGCGCCACGGGAAGGGGGCGCGCGCTTTCGGTGCGGCGATGACCGCCGCCGCGGCGCCTCCCGCGAGGACCGGCACGGCAAGGGCCGGCTCGGTGGGTGCTGGCGGCGGAGGCGGCATCACGCGCGCGACGGGACTGACGAGATCGGACGGTGAGACAAATGGCGAAGCCGCCGCTGCGGGAGGCGTCGTCGGGACGATCGGAGGCTGTGACGGGCTGGTGGCCGGCGCCGCGAACGCCGTCGCTGCCGGCGACGTCGGAGGCACCGAGTACTGCGACCCCGCGAGCCCCCGGACGAAGTCACCCGACCGCGCGAAGCGTTCTTCGGGCTTCTTCGCGAGCGCGCGGATGAGCGCGGCCTCGACACCCGGCGGCAGCACGACACCGAGCTGGCTCGGGAGCGGCACCGGCTTGTTGACGTGCGCCATGAGCGCGGAGAGCGGATTGTCGGAAGGGAAGGGATGGCGGCCGACGAGCATCTGATAGGCGATGATCCCGAGCGCGTACTGATCCGCCGCGGGTCCCGCGCCCTCGGCGCCACCGGCGAGCTCCGGCGCCATGTAGTCGGCGGTCCCCATGAGCGATCCAGCCTGCGTCATACCTGATCCGGGCCCGACGATCTTCGCCAGGCCGAAATCGGTGAGGACCGGCGTCCCTTCGCGGGTCATCAGCACGTTCTGCGGTTTGATGTCGCGGTGCACGATGCCGCGCGCGTGCGCGTAGTCGAGGGCGGCGGCGATGGGTCCCAGGATCCCCACCGCGTACTCGAGCGGCAGCGGCGTTCCGAGCTGGTCCGCGAGCGTCCCGCCGTCGATGTAGTCCGAGACGAGATACGCGACGTCGTCCTGCTGGGTGAAGTCGAAGGCGGTCACGATGTTCTGGTGGCGCAGCTTCCCGACCGCGCGCGCCTCCTGCGCGAAGCGCTCGGAGAACGAGGGGTCGCCCGCGGTCTGCGGCGGCAGCACCTTGATCGCGACGTAACGGCCCAGGCTCGGCTGATACGCCTTGTATACGGCGCCCATCCCGCCCGCGCCGATCTTCTCGACGATCTGGTAGTTCCCGAGCGTGGTCCCGGGCTGCAAGGTCACTGGTCGATCCCCTCCACCCGGTAGGCGTCCACCGGGGTCTTCCGTCCTCGTAGCTCCAACGCGCCAAGGGGCGTGGTCCGTACGCCCTCGCCCGCGGCTTGGAGCGCCGCCGCCGAGCAGACCACCTCGCCGGCCTGGGCCTGACCCTGGAGCCGCGCGGCGACGTTGACCGTGTCGCCGATGGCGGTGAAGTTCTGGTACTGGTCGCTACCGAGGTTGCCCACCATCGCCTCGCCGGTGTGCACGCCGATGCCGTAGCCGAGGTCGGTCCCCACTTCGCGCGCGGCGTCGCACATCGCGAGCGCGCCGCGGAGCGCGAGCCGCACGTGATCGGCCTGCGGCGCGGGCGCGTTCCACAGCGCGAGGATCGCGTCGCCCGCGAAACGGTCGATCGTTCCGCCGGTCGCGCGGATCGCTTTCGCGGCGGCGCCGTGGTAGCGCATCAGCAGGGACACGACGCGATCGGGTGGAAGCTGCTCGGCGATCGCCGTGTATCCGCGCACGTCCGCGTGGAGCACGCTCACGGTCTGCGTCTGACCTCCGACGTCGATGAACGACGGCCGCGCATCGACCATGTCCGCGACGCTGTCGCCGAGGTACCGCCGGAGCGCATCCCGGAGCCGCACCTGGTTGTCGGCGAGCGCCTCGAGCTTCGGGGACGACGTGTCCTCGTCCGCGACGAACACGATGCCGCTCACGTTGCCGCGCGCGTCTTTCATCGGCCCGGCGGTGGCGCGCAGCTTCGCGCGGCGACCACTCGGCAGCGTCGCCTCGATCGCGCGCGCCTGACCCTCGGCGCCGCCCTTCAGCATGAGCTTGAAGACGCGCTGCGAGA
Source organism: Chloroflexota bacterium (assembly GCA_031395235.1). Lineage (GTDB taxonomy): Bacteria > Chloroflexota > Limnocylindria > P2-11E > P2-11E > CF-39. The sequence goes on along the minus strand of JANNUM010000128.1, from coordinate 468 downwards.
GCGACTCGCCGAAGACGACCGTGTAGCTCTTGCCGACGGCGTCGGCCTCGGTCGTCGAGAGGAGCCGTTCGGCGTTCCGGTTGAGCGAGCGGATGCGCCCGTCGGTGTCGAGCAGCACGACCGAGGACGGGTTGAACTGCAGCAGCGCGAGGCTGAGTCCGAGATCTGTCCTATCCGGTTCCACCGTGGTCAGTCTCACTATCCGTTGGTACGGGGACAAGCCCCACGGATGGGGGATGACGGGTACGCTTCCGCGGTGCCGCGGCTGGTGGAGTGCGTGCCGAACGTCAGCGAGGGCCGCCGCCGCGACGTGCTCGACAGACTCGCGAAGGCCATCCGTGACGTTCCGGGGGTACGGCTCCTCGATCAGACCAGCGACGTCGACCATAACCGCTCGGTCTTCACGTTCGCCGGCGATGCGGAAGCGGTGACAGCCGCCGCACACGCGCTCATCACCGCCGCGTACCT
>JANNUM010000086.1:0-3116 GCA_031395235.1 Chloroflexota bacterium | reverse complement strand
GTACCCGGACCGCGGTGAGACGCACGCCGCGCGCCGGCTTTTCTTCAATGCGTCGCCGCTGCTGCCCGATCTGCCGTTCGTCGCGATGACGCCGACGCACACGGTGGACATGCGCGAGTTCCAGGACCGTAAGGCGATGGCCTTCGAATGCCATAAGACGCAGCTCAAGGACCGCGATCGGTTCTACCAGATGCTCGAGCGGCGAGGCGGCAAGGAGTTCTTCCACCTGGCGATCGATCGCGGCGCGACTTTGCCCGAACCCGGCGACCTGCTCGCCTGATGGATACGATCCTCACGCTGCCGCTGGTCCTCGCTGTCGTCCTGGTGGAGCTCGCGGTCGGCGGCACGTTCGTGAGCTGGTTCCTCGAGCGGCGCGGCGAGGCGCCCGGCGGATTCCTGAAGCTCGTCGCCGGCGTCGACGCCATCGCCGCCGCAGCCGCGGTCGGTCTCGCGCCCGCGCTGCCTCGCGGCGAAGCGGCCGCGCGCGTCGGTCTCGACGTGGGCCCGCTCTCGTCGTTCGGCCAGGCGCTCGCGCTTGTCGCGATCCTCATGACGGCGCAGCTCGTGTTCACGTTCATCCCCGCGCGGTTCCCGCGCAACATCGGCGGGGTTCTCGCGATGGCCGCGGGCGTGCTCGCGCTCGGCGTCGCCACGGTGGCGCGACCGACGCAGGCACCGTACGACGTCTTCGCGCTGCTCGCGCCGCCGCTCGGCGCGCTCGCGCTCGGTGGTCTCAATGGCGCGATGCTCCTCGGGCACTGGTATCTCGTGACGCCCAAGCTCTCGACGGGACCGCTGCGAAATGCGTCGCTCATCGTGGTCGCGGCCGTGGTGCTGCAGCTCGTGGTCGTGCTCGCAACGGTGATGCGCGGCGATCTGGCGGGGACGACGCAGACCGGTCTGGTCGTCGCGATCGGCATCCGCATCGGCGTGGGTCTGTTCATGACGCTGGCCGTCGCGCTCGCAGCGTGGTGGACCGCGCGGATGAACACGCAGTCTTCCACCGGGCTGCTCTACGTCGGGCTCGGCTCGGCGCTCGCGGGCGAGATCAGCGCGCGGGTCCTGTTCTTCTTGACCGGAGCCGCGGTCTGACCATCGCAGGGGCTCCCGCCCCTGCCACCCCGGCGCGCTATTTCTTCTTTGCTTTCGCCTTGGCCTTCGCCGCTCTGCCCTTCTCGATCCGTTCGCGGTCGGCGAGCGCGTGCTGCACCGTCTGGAACTTCGAGAGCTCGCCGCGACGGTCCTTCTGGACGTTCTCGCGGAACGCGGGGTCCGCCGCCTGAGAGCGAGCGCGCGCTCCGTCGCGTATCGCGGCATCGACGATCTTCGCGACCCTCTTGAGCTTCCGCAGCGGCATCGGGGAAGTGTACGAACCCCGCGCTAGCGGTTCCGCTCCGCGCGGACGAAGCCGGTCGTGCCGACGACCATGAAGACCACGAACATCCCGACGATCACCGCGAGGTTCGTCGGCAGGTCGAAGATCGGCACGCTCGGATCGCCGGCGTAATAGATGTCGCGCACGACGTCGACCGCATAGCGCAGGGGCGAAATCTTCGACAGGATGTCGAGGTACCAAGGCAGGTTCCCGACCGGATTGAAGATACCCGCGAGGAACCACTGCGGCAGCAGGACGAACGTGAATATCTGGTTCGCCTGACGCTGGTTCTCCAGCCGGGAGAGGACGAGCACGCCGAACGCACCTCCGAAGACGGCGCAGAGCAGGAGCGTGGGCAGCAGCGCGGCGAGGATCGGCAACGTGAATGGGATGCCGATAAGGAATCCGAATGCAAGGATGAGCAGTCCCTGCGGCAGTCCGACGAGCGACTCGCCGAGGATCTTGCCGAAGATGATCGAGTAGCGCGAGATCGGCGAGACGAACATCTCCTGACTGAAGTCCTGCTCGCGGTCCGCGATGAGCGACGTGACACCCTGAAAGGCCGACATCCACACCGTCTGCGCCAGAACTCCGGTGAACACGAAGTGAAGCAGATTGATGCCGGCGGCCTCGCCGAATCCCGCCTGCAGGCCGGTGCCGAGAACGAAGATGAAGATGAGCGGGAACGAGAAACTCGAGATGATGCGCGTCCGGTCGCGCACCAGCTTCACGAAGTCCCGATGAGCGATCGCGAGGATCGCAGACGCCTCACTCACTCGAGTTCCCCACGATCTCGAGGTACGCGTCCTCGAGGCTGGGCATATGTGTGCGGACGATGGTGAGCGGCGTCTCGATACTCTTGAGCGCGGCGTGCGTGTGCCGCGCGTCCACGTGCACCCGGAACGGCCCGTCGCCATCGGACGGTATCTCGAGCCGCGCGAGCTCGTTGCGTAAGCGCGTGCGATCGTCGCTGTCGACGACGACGTACTCCTGCACGAGGTCGGACTTGATGCGCTCGGGCGTGCCGAACGAAAGGACCTTGCCCTTGTCGATGATGCAGATCGTGTCAGCCTCCTCGGCCTCCTCGAGATAGTGCGTCGTCAGGAAGACCGTGGTGCCGCTCTCGCGCCGGATCGTGCGCAGGTAATCCCATAGCGTCCGGCGGCTGGGGACGTCGAGGCCGGCGGTCGGCTCGTCGAGGAAGAGGACCTTCGGCCGATGCATGAGGCTCCGGACGATCTCGAGCTTGCGCCGCATGCCGCCGGAGAACGTGTGCATCGGTCGCTGGATCTCGTTGGCGATGCCGAGCAGCGCCGCGAGGCTCTGGACCTGCTGGCGATACGCCACGGGCATGAGACCGTAGCTCGGCGCGTACGGGTAGAGCCCGTACAGGAGCGCGTGGAGACGGACGTTCTCCTCGGCCGTGAGATTCATGTCCAGGCTGGGACGCTGGAAGATGATCCCGACGATCCGCCGCACCGCGCTCGCCTCGCGCACGATGTCGTGCCCATCGATCGTCGCGGTGCCGCCGGACGGCGAGAGCGTCGTCGTCAGGATCGAGATCGTCGTGGTCTTGCCGGCGCCGTTCGGCCCCAGCAAAGTGAAGAACTCGCCGGCGCGCACGTCGAACGAGATGCCGTCGACGGCGTTGCGGTCCGCCTTCTTGTAGCGCTTCGTGAGCCCCTCGATATGGATCACGGCCCGAGTTTAGGTGGCGAAAGTTGTGCGGTTGACACAGCGG
>JANNUM010000067.1:0-1501 GCA_031395235.1 Chloroflexota bacterium | reverse complement strand
CGCGGTGCCCCCTTCCTTGTCGTGGTGTCCTTCTATGTACGCGGGGGGGGCCACACGCTCGTCGGGAGACTCGGCCCCTTCCTCGACCTCGCCGCCGCCTCGCGGTGCACTTGCCCACTGTGAGATGTCGTACTCGGGGGCTTCGTCTGCTAGTAGCGCCGGCGCTAGCGTCGCCACTATCTCCCCGTCCGATCGGACTTCCAGCACCTCTTCGTTGGTGACTTCTCCGACGCAGACGCCGTGCAGCTCCCATCGGCGGAACACGCGCTCGACGTCGCTCTCGCGACCGGGTCGCGCGACGACCAGCATTCGCTCCTGCGATTCGCTGAGCATCACCTCGTACGGGCTCATCCCCTTCGCGCGTCGTGGCACTTTGTCGACGTCGATCCGCATGCCGACGCCGCTTCGTGCGGCCACTTCGCTCGACGCGCACGTCAGTCCCGCCGCTCCGAGGTCCTGTACCGCTTCGACTGCATCCGTCTCCACCAGCTCGAGCGTCGCTTCCATCAGCAGCTTCTCGAGGAACGGATTTCCCACCTGCACCGACGGCCGCTTGGCGTCGTCCTGCGCTCCCAGCTCGAAGCTCGCGAGCAAGGAGGCGCCGGCGATCCCGTCCCGGCCGGTGTCGGAGCCGACGAGATACACCGCGCTACCGGGGCGCGCGGTGTTCGCGCGCGAGAGACGATCGCGTCGCACGAGGCCGACGCACATCGCGTTCACCAGGGGGTTCTCGAGATAGCACGACTCGAACGAGACGTGACCGCCGACGTCCGGGATGCCGACGCAGTTCCCGTAGTAGGAGATGCCGCCGACCACGCCCGACACGATGCGTCGCGCGCGTGGCGCGCTCGGCGGCCCGAAGAACAGCGCGTTCAGCACGGCGACCGGTCGCGCGCCCATCGCGAAGACGTCGCGCAAGATGCCGCCAACACCGGTGGCGGCGCCCTGATATGGCTCGACCGCCGACGGATGGTTGTGGCTCTCGACCTTGAACGCGCAGAGCAGGCCGTCGCCGAGATCGACGGCGCCGGCGTTCTCGCCGGGGCCGAGCGCGACGCGCGCGCCCTTGGTGGGCAGCGTCCGGAGCAGCTTCTTCGAATGTTTGTACGCGCAGTGCTCGCTCCACATCGCGCCGAACATCGCCCACTCGAGCGCGTTCGGCTCGCGGCCCATGAGCTCGCGCACGCGAGCACCCTCGAACGGCGTGAGGCCGACTTCCGAGAGGATCTCCAACTTAGGCTGCGCCGTTTCCGCCCCCGTGAGCATGGGGGACGAGCTCATGCCGGAGTGTCGGCTCCGATGAAGCGCTCGATCTGATCAGCGAACGCCAGCAGATCGGCGACGCGGGTCTGGACCTGCGTGTACACCTCGTCGATATCCGTCTGCTCGCGGTCATACGCGAGCAGGTTCCGCAGGCTCGCGAGGTGCTCGAGACGATAGGCGAGCTGCTTGTCGATGATCCCGTGCTTGCCGATCGCGTCGAGGATGTCGTGGTAGGCCT
>JANNUM010000262.1:0-2192 GCA_031395235.1 Chloroflexota bacterium | reverse complement strand
GCTCGAGGACGCACGACAAGGCGTGCGACCATCCCAAGCGTTTCGTGTCCGATGACGGTGCAGATGATCCGTAGCTCCGCGGGCTCCGCGGGCGCGGTCCAGTCGTTGCTCGTACTGGCGCCCGGTCTGAGGTGGACTTGTGCCAGCCCGAGGGCGCGGCCCCGACCATCGGGCACGAGATCGTGCTCGAGGCGTCCGACGTTCCGCACCACCAGCCGGATCCGCTCTGCCGCGGTCACCTCGATCGTCGGCGGGAGGAACGCGTACTCGGTCATGGCGACCACGATCTCCCGCTCGGGCGGCGGCGCGCAGGCGATGAGGAGCGCGCAATACATCACAAAACGCAGTCGTGGCATCGGCGGCCATCGTAGAGTGCTGCCGTGAACGCGCGGGGCGACCTCGCCGAGTATGCGCTGGCCGTCCGCAGCTTCAGCCGGAACGCGCGGCTGTTCGTCGTCCACGTCATCGGCATGGATACCGTCCATGGCACCTCGCTCGTCCTCGTCAACCTGTACTTCCTCGCGGTCGGCCTCCCGATCGAGTTCATCGGGCTGCGCCTCCTGCTCGGCGGGATCGCGGGCGCGGTCTTCTCACTCCCGGCCGGCCTCATCTCGGACCGGATCGGACGGAAGTGGTCGTTCATCATCGGCGACGGAGTCGGCGCGGCGCTGTACGTCGTGACGATCTTCTCCGTCGACCAGGGCATCCTGCTCGCGACCGGCGTGCTCGCCGCGATGTTCGGCACGCTGCACGGCGTATCCGAGCCGGCGTTCATGGCGGAGAACAGCGAGCAGCGCGAGCGCGTGCACCTCTTCTCGGTGTCCGACGGGCTGCGCACGCTGTCGGCGATGGTCGGCAGCCTCCTCGGAGGATTCGTGCCGCTGCTCGCGGCCTCGCTCGCGGACAAGGTGACGCTGTATCGCGCATCGATCTTCATCGGCATCGCGATCTGGGGCCTTTCGCTCATCCCCGCGCTCATGCTCCGCGGACGCGACCGACCGCTCGAGCGGGGGCCGCGAGGACTGCGGTACATCTTCGCCGGCGTTCGGCACCCCGACCGCGTGCTGCGGCTCGTAGCGATCGGCGGCATCGTATCGCTCGGCTTCGGCTTCGTCGGTCCGCTCTTCAACGTCTTCTTCTCCGAGGGCCTGCACGCGCATACGCACGACATCGGCATGACCTTCGCGTCCGGCTCGCTCTTCCTCGCACTCGCGGCGCTCGCCGCACCGTTCCTCGTGGCGCGCATGACGAAGGTGCAGGCCATCGTCGGCACGCGGCTTCTCGCCGTGCCGTTCATCCTGCTCATCGGGCTCTCACCGAACCTCGCCACGCTCACGACGGTCCTCACGCTCGCGGGCATCGCCTATGTCGTCCGCATCGTCCTCGCGAACGCGGCCGCGCCGATCGCCGAGGCGTTCGCGATGGAGATCCTCGATCCCGGCGAGCGCGGCACGATGGTCGGCCTCCGCTCGACGGCGCAGCAGACGCTGGCGGGCCTCGGCGCGTACGCGGGCGCGCGCCTCATGGCCGGCGGCGACTACGTCACGCCGTTCATCGTCATGGCCGGCCTGTACGGCGGGTCCGCCGTCCTGTTCTGGATATGGTTCCGGCCGCTGGAGCGCGACACGCTGCGCGCGACGCCGGCTGCGCTGGCCGGTGAGCCGGCCGATTAGCGCGACACCCCTTCAGCCGGGCGCGCGCGGACACGTTCCCCCAAACTAGGCGCAGCACCCGGAAGGAGCCGCCTTGACGTCATCCCCCACCCGCCTCGTCATCATCGGCAACGGCGCGGCCGGGACATACGCGGCCGAGCAGCTGCGCAAGGACGACGCGGCGGCCGAGATCGTCATGATCGACGACGAGAAGTACACCCTCTACAACCGCGTGTCGCTCCCGCGGTACCTGAAGGGCGTGCTCCTCGAAAAGCGCGTCCAGGTCCGGGACATGGAGTGGCACGTCAAGAACCGCATCGATCTCCGCCTCGAGACGCGCGTCACGCAGGTCGATTTCGAGGCGAAGACCGTTGCGATCGAGCCAGGCTCGGAGCTGAAGTACGACAGGCTGCTGATCGCGACCGGTGGCCGGCCCAACCCCCTGCGCGTCCCCGGTTCAGACGACGCGCCGTACCTTTTCAACTTCCAGTACTTCGACGAGACCAAGGCGATGGTCGCCCGGATCCCCGAATCCAAAGT